>NZ_JAGDEZ010000033.1:0-67160 GCF_017498305.1 Pseudomonas sp. OA65 | reverse complement strand
AACGATTTTCATGGGCGCCGCGGGGGCGGGGAGATGTGAAAAAGAGACGGGCTTCCCCCCCAAAAAAAAAAAGGGGGGCGCCCTTGGGGGGGGGGGGGCTTGCCCCCGGTGGTGGGCAAAGCCCCCCAAAAGCGGCCCGCCGGGTTATTAGCTGACACACCGCATCGCCTGTTTTTGGGGCGGCTGCGCCACCCAGCGGGAGCAAGCTCCCTCGCCACGGGATCGTATTCCAATCATTGAAGGTTCATACCCGCCCCGCTTTCTGGAGCCCCGCACCATGACGCTTGCAGTCCAATTCACCCAGGTATCCCGGCAGTTCGGCGATGTAAAGGCCGTTGACCGGGTCTCCATCGACATTCAGGACGGCGAGTTCTTTTCCATGCTGGGCCCGTCTGGTTCGGGCAAGACCACCTGCCTGCGGCTGATCGCCGGGTTCGAACAACCCAGTGCCGGCTCGATCCGTATCCATGGCGAAGAAGCCACGGGGCTTGCGCCGTATCAGCGGGACGTCAACACCGTGTTCCAGGACTACGCCCTCTTCCCCCACATGAACGTGCGCGACAACGTCGCCTACGGTCTGAAAGTCAAAGGCGTCGCCAAGGCCGAGCGCATCCAGCGCGCCAACGAGGCCCTGGAGATGGTCGCCCTGGGCGGCTACGGCGAACGCAAGCCGGTGCAGCTCTCCGGCGGCCAGCGTCAACGGGTGGCCCTGGCCCGTGCGCTGGTCAATCGGCCGCGGGTACTATTGCTCGATGAGCCCTTGGGCGCCCTGGACCTGAAGCTGCGTGAACAGATGCAGGGCGAGTTGAAGAAGTTGCAACGCCAGTTGGGCATCACCTTCATTTTCGTCACCCACGACCAGACCGAAGCGCTGTCGATGTCCGACCGCGTGGCGGTGTTCAACAAGGGCCGTATCGAACAAGTCGATACGCCGCGCAACCTGTACATGAAACCGGCGACCACCTTCGTCGCTGAATTCGTCGGCACCTCCAACGTGATTCGTGGCGAATTGGCCCGGGAACTGAGCGGTTATCCACAGCCGTTCTCGATCCGTCCGGAACACGTGCGTTTCGCCGAGGGCCCGTTGGCCAGTGGTGAGGTCGAAGTCCACGGCCTGCTGCACGACATCCAGTACCAGGGCAGCGCCACACGCTATGAGCTGAAACTTGCCAACGGCCAGACCCTGAACCTCAGCCAGGCCAACACCCAGTGGCAGGACAACGCCACCCCGCACCAGGCTGGCCAACAGCTGAGCGTTCGCTGGGCCCGTGAGGCGATGGTCACGCTGCACGACGCCGTCAGTGGCGAGGTGTGAAATGAACACCTTGGCCATCACCCCAACGCCTGCGCCCGGTTCGCCGCTGCGGCGTTTTTCCAACCTGCTGTACCGACGGCCCAACCTGTACCTGTCGCTGTTGCTGGTGCCGCCGCTGCTGTGGTTCGGCGCGATCTACCTTGGCTCGCTGCTGACCTTGCTGTGGCAGGGTTTCTACACCTTCGATGACTTCACCATGGCGGTCACGCCGGACCTGACCCTGGCGAACTTCACGGCGCTGTTCCAGCCGTCGAATTTCGACATCATTTTGCGCACCCTGAGCATGGCCATTGCGGTGTCCATCGCCAGCGCCGTCGTCGCGTTCCCGATCGCTTACTACATGGCGCGCTATACCCGAGGCAAGACCAAGGCGTTTTTCTACATCGCGGTGATGCTGCCAATGTGGGCCAGCTACATCGTCAAGGCCTATGCCTGGACGCTGCTGCTGGCCAAGGGTGGTGTGGCGCAGTGGTTCGTCCAGCACCTGGGCCTGGGGCCGGTGCTGCAGTTCGTGCTGGGGATCCCGGGCGTGGGCGGCAGCACCTTGTCCACCTCGCACCTGGGGCGTTTCCTGGTGTTCGTCTACATCTGGCTGCCGTTCATGATCCTGCCGATCCAGGCGTCCCTGGAGCGTCTGCCACCGTCGCTGCTGCAAGCCTCGGCGGACTTGGGCGCCAGGCCACGCCAGACGTTCATGCAAGTGATCCTGCCACTGTCGATCCCCGGCATTGCCGCCGGCTCGATCTTCACTTTCTCGCTGACCCTGGGGGACTTCATCGTGCCGCAACTGGTAGGCCCACCGGGCTACTTCGTCGGCAGCATGGTCTACGCCCAGCAAGGCGCCATCGGCAACATGCCCATGGCCGCGGCGTTCACCCTGGTACCCATCGTGCTGATCGCGATCTATCTATCCGTCGTCAAGCGACTGGGGGCATTCGATGCACTCTGACTCTCAAGACCGGGCCTCGTGGGGCTTGCGGATCGCGGCGTGGGGCGGATTGGTGTTCCTGCACTTTCCGATCCTGATCATCTTCCTCTACGCCTTCAATACCGAGGATGCGGCGTTCAGCTTTCCGCCCAAGGGCCTGACCCTGAAGTGGTTCAGCGTCGCCTTCTCGCGCCCGGACGTGCTGGAAGCGATCCAGCTGTCGTTGCAGATCGCGGCCATCGCCACGCTGATCGCCATGGTGCTCGGCACCCTGGCCTCGGCGGCGCTGTACCGCCGCGATTTCTTCGGCAAACAGGGCATTTCACTGATGCTGATCCTGCCAATTGCCTTGCCGGGGATCATCACCGGCATCGCACTGCTGGCGACCTTCAAGACCCTGGGCATCGAACCGGGGATGTTCACCATCGTCGTCGGCCATGCAACCTTCTGCGTGGTGATCGTCTACAACAACGTCATCGCCCGCCTGCGCCGCACGTCCCACAGCCTGATCGAGGCCTCGATGGACCTGGGCGCCGACGGCTGGCAGACCTTTCGCTACATCATCTTGCCTAACCTGGGGTCGGCCCTGCTGGCCGGTGGGATGCTGGCGTTTGCGCTGTCGTTCGACGAGATCATTGTCACCACCTTCACCGCCGGCCACGAACGCACCCTGCCGCTGTGGCTGCTCAACCAGCTCAGCCGCCCGCGCGACGTGCCGGTGACCAACGTGGTGGCGATGCTGGTGATGATGGTCACGATGCTGCCGATACTCGGCGCGTATTACCTGACCCGTGGGGGTGAGAGCGTGGCGGGGAGTGGCGGGAAGTAACCCCCTTATCAATGAAAGCTATCCCATGTGGGAGCGAGCCTGCTCGCGATGACGGACCAACATTCAACAGAGATGTCGATTGTAAAACCGCTATCGCGAGCAGGCTCGCTCCCACAGTAAAAACAACAGCGTTCAAGAGGACATGGACATGCAAACCAAACTGCTGATCAACGGCCACCTGGTGAACGGCGAAGGCCCTGGCCAGGCGGTGTTCAACCCGGCGCTGGGGCGGGTGCTGGTGGAGATCAATGAAGCCAGCGAAGCCCAGGTCGATGCCGCCGTACGTGCCGCCGACAGCGCCTTCGAAGCCTGGTCGCAAGTGGCGCCCAAGGACCGCTCCTTGTTGCTGCTCAGGCTGGCCGATGCCATCGAAGCCCACGGCGAGGAACTGGCGAAGCTGGAATCGGACAACTGCGGCAAACCCTTCAGCGCCGCGCTGAACGACGAGATCCCGGCGATTGCCGATGTGTTCCGTTTCTTTGCCGGCGCCAGTCGCTGCATGAGCGGTTCGGCGGGCGGCGAATACCTGCCCGGGCACACCTCGATGATCCGTCGCGACCCGGTGGGGGTCATCGCCTCCATCGCGCCGTGGAATTACCCCCTGATGATGGTCGCCTGGAAAATCGCCCCGGCCCTGGCCGCCGGCAACACCGTGGTGCTCAAGCCGTCGGAGCAGACGCCACTGACGGCGTTGCGCCTGGCGGAACTGGCGTCGGAGATTTTCCCCGCCGGCGTGCTTAACGTGATCTTCGGCCGCGGGCAGACCGTCGGCAACCCGCTGGTCACCCACTCGAAAGTGCGCATGGTGTCGCTGACAGGCTCCATCGCCACCGGCTCGAACATCATTTCCAGCACCTCCGACAGCGTCAAGCGCATGCACATGGAGCTGGGCGGCAAGGCTCCGGTGATCATCTTCGACGACGCCGACATTGATGCGGCCGTGGAAGGCATCCGCACCTTCGGTTTCTACAACGCCGGCCAGGACTGCACCGCCGCCTGCCGCATCTATGCCCAGCAAGGTATCTACGACCGGTTCGTCGAGAAACTCGGCGCCGCGGTGGGCAGCATCAAATACGGTTTGCAGAACGCGTCCGACACCGAGATGGGTCCGCTGATCACCGCCCAGCACCGCGACCGTGTGGCCGGTTTCGTCGAGCGGGCCATCGCCCAGCCGCATATCCGCCTGATCACCGGTGGCAAGGCCGTGGAAGGCAACGGATTCTTCTTCGAGCCGACGGTGCTGGCCGACGCCCAGCAGGATGACGAAATCGTCCGCCGAGAAGTGTTCGGACCGGTGGTGTCCGTCACCCCGTTCCTCGACGAAGCGCAAGTGCTGGCCTGGGCCAACGATTCGGACTACGGCCTGGCCTCATCGGTATGGACCGCCGACATCGGCCGTGCCCATCGCCTGTCGGCACGCCTGCAATACGGCTGCACCTGGGTGAACACCCACTTCATGCTCGTCAGCGAAATGCCCCATGGCGGTCAGAAACGTTCCGGCTATGGCAAGGACATGTCCATGTATGGGCTGGAGGATTACACGGTGGTGCGGCATGTGATGTTCAAGCATTGAGCAAATGCCTAAATGCGATTGCACCACGACCAAGGGGACGATACTGGTCGTGGTGAAGCGCATCTCACGATGGCACCACCAACTGCACCGAAGGAAAGTAACTTCGGTAACGCTTCGCATCACGTGTAAGCAAAGGAAGACGCTTGACAGCCGCATGGGCACCAATGAAAAAATCGGCAAGCACATTATTTTTGCCACCGCCCACCTTTCGATAACGCACAAAAGCCTTCCCTGCCAAAAACAACGCTGGACGAGGTAGTTCCTGCATTAGCAGCCCCATCTCTTCGACAACCTCATCCAACGCTTCGAAGGTAGAAAATGTCTGGGACAGTTCAGCATAAATTACTGGATTGATTACCAAATTGTGAATTTTGGATTGGGCGCGCATCTGCTCGATGGACCAATCAGCCCAAACCGGATCATCCTCCAGCACATCGATCAAGACGTTGGTATCGACCAATATCATCAGTCTTCACCACGCAACAGGGCCATAAGATCGTCTGTGCGCCATTTGATATCCGCCCGGCCACGGACAGCTTCAAAGCGATCACTGATGGCAGCCTCGGCTGTTCCAGACTTACCTGCATGCAACACTACCTCGCCCTGTGCATTGATGCTGAACTCTACCGCACAGCCAGGAATCAAGTGCAACGCGTCGCGGATAGGTTTGGGGATGGTGACTTGTCCTTTACTGGTCATAGTCGTCGGCATTGTATTCTCCTCGAAGTATTACTTTGCATAGAAAAGTAATACTTCGTGCTCAGGCCTGCAACCGCCGCTGACGGTAGGCTGATGTGTTTGACCTCGCTAGAAAACTCCCACTTTCTGGTAGGAAAATGAGAGGCCGTTTTAAAGACTACAGGGTCTCTGATCAAAACCGCGAAACACTGCGCATCGCATCCACCAGGTAACGCATGGCGATGCGGTCGTTTTCCGACAACTCCCGATAGCGCTCCACCAGTCTCAATTCTTCCAGGCTGAGCCGGCGTGTCCTGCGCGGGTTGGTCAGGCCTGGAAAGATCCCCAGCATTTCGGTAATGCCCTGTATTTTTGTCATGAGTTGTCCTTCTTTACGTCGAGGTTGACCTGATAGCGCCATCTGAATCCGGGTTAGATCGCCTATCACGCTAAAGAATAGGGAGGATTCAAAGCGTGAAAAGGGAGTTTTAGAGTAATTAGTCAAAAAAAGTCGAAATCGACATAAAAAAAGAAATAACTGTAAGAAAATTTGACCAGGCCACGCTTTCCGTTCTGTCGGCGCCTGTATTTCCCCTATGATTTTGCGCCTCGGTGAACCGATCCAGCTCTCAGGCATCTGTTCTAACGTTCGTCGCGTTTGGCCAAAGGCATGTCCGAACTCCTTTATCAGTCGCTGTGGCCAGGATCGGCTCGGGACTGTTTTGAGAAAGGTTGTATTTATGCACCGCAGGAATCTGCTCAAGGCCTCCATGGCCTTCGCCGCCTACACCGGGCTTTCGGCCTCCGGGCTCATGGCCGCACGTGCCTGGGCCGCCGAACAGACTGCCGACGGCGAAGCCCGTCCCTTCGATTTCAACGGTTTGAAGGAACAGGCCAAGCGGCTGGCCGAGAGCCGCTACGTCGACACCAAGCAAGTCCTGCCGCCGACCCTGGCCCAGATGTCGCCGCTGCAGTTCAACGCCATCCAGTACGACGCCAACCACTCGTTGTGGAATGATCTGGACGGGCGGCAACTGGATGCGCAGTTCTTCCACGTCGGCATGGGCTTCAAGCAGCCAGTGCGCATGTACAGCGTCGACCCGAAGACGCGCATGGCCCGTGAGGTGCACTTCCGTCCGGAGCTGTTCAACTATGAGAAAACCACGGTCAATACCTCACAACTGAAGGGTGACCTGGGCTTCGCCGGCTTTCGCGTCTTCAAGGCGCCGGAGCTGGATCGACACGACATCGTTTCATTCCTCGGGGCCAGCTATTTCCGCGCGGTAGATGCCAGCGGCCAGTACGGGCTGTCGGCGCGCGGCCTGGCCATCGACACTTACGCCAAGAAACAAGAGGAGTTTCCGGATTTCACCAAGTTCTGGTTCGAAACCCCGGACAAGAACAGCACCCGCTTCGTGGTCTACGCCCTGCTCGACTCCCCCAGTGCCACCGGTGCCTATCGGTTCGACATCGATTGCCAGCCGACCCGGGTGGTGATGGAGATCGATGCGCACGTCAACGCCCGTACCGCCATCGCGCAACTGGGTATCGCCCCCATGACCAGCATGTTCAGCTGCGGCACCGTCGAGCGGCGCATGTGCGACACCATTCACCCGCAAATCCACGACTCCGACCGGCTGGCCATGTGGCGCGGCAACGGCGAGTGGGTCTGCCGTCCGTTGAACAACCCCGCCACCCTCCAATTCAATGCGTTCGCCGACAAGGACCCGAAAGGTTTTGGCCTGGTGCAGACCGATCACGACTTTGCCAGCTACCAGGACACCGTGGACTGGTACAGCAAGCGTCCGAGCCTGTGGGTCGAACCGACGACGGCCTGGGGCGAAGGCTCGGTAGACTTGCTGGAGATCCCGACCACCGGCGAAACCCTGGACAATATCGTCGCGTTCTGGACGCCGAAAAAACCGGTGGCCGCCGGCGACTCGCTGAACTATGGCTACAAGCTCTACTGGAGCGCGCTGCCGCCGGTCAGCACCGACCTTGCCCATGTCGACGCCACCCGTTCAGGCATGGGCGGCTTCATCGAAGGATGGGCACCGGGCGAGCATTACCCGACCGTCTGGGCACGCCGTTTCGCCGTGGACTTCGGCGGCGGTGGCCTCGACCAACTGCCGCCGGGCACCGGCATCGAACCGGTGGTGACCTGCTCCCACGGCGAAGTGAAGGACTTCAACGTGTTGGTGCTGGATGCCATCAAGGGTTACCGCATCACCTTCGACTGGTACCCGACCGATGACCGGGTGGACCCGGTGCAGATGCGCCTGTTCATTCGCACCAAGGACCGGACCTTGAGCGAGACCTGGTTGTACCAGTACTTCCCGCCGGCGCCGGATAAGCGTAAGTATCCCTGAGCCTTTCTGCGTCAGGGATGACGCCTTCGCGAGCAAGCCCGCTCCCACAGTGAGCCTGTGTTATCCACAGAGTTTGTGATCCACATCCAATCCCTGTGGGAGCGGGCTTGCTCGCGAAGGCGGCAGTACAAGCACCAACGATTCCAGATAAAACAAAAAAAGCCCCGGCCAATTGACCGGGGCTTTCTGTTTTATCAGGCCCTTAGTCCCGCAAATCCGACTCATGAATCGGCTGGTCCCGATGCGTGGCCCGCTGGTACTGCGCCGGCCACGTGGCCTTGCGGCCGCCCAGGTCATCATCGGCATGCAGGGCCCAGTACGGATCACGCAACAGTTCGCGGGCCAGGAAAATGATGTCGGCCTGGCAGGTGCGCAGGATGTGCTCGGCCTGGGCCGGTTCGGTGATCATGCCGACGGTGCCGGTGGCGATTTCCGACTCCTTGCGCACCCGCTCGGCAAAGCGTGTCTGGTAACCCGGGCCGGTGGGAATTTCCGCATTGGCGGCCGTGCCGCCCGATGACACGTCGATCAGGTCCACCCCCAGCGCCCTGAAGCGCCGCGCCAGCTCCACGGTCTCATCCGGGTTCCACCCGTCCTCGACCCAATCGGTGGCGGAGACGCGGACGAAGACCGGTAGTTCTTCAGGCCATACCGCCCGGATCGCTTCGGTGACTTGCAGCACCAGCCGGATACGGTTTTCGAAGGAGCCGCCGTATTGATCGCGCCGCTGATTGCTCAAGGGCGACAGGAACTGATGCAGCAGATAGCCATGGGCCGCATGGACCTCGACTACCTTGAAGCCAGCCGTGAGGGCGCGCTTGGCCGCTTCCACGAAGGCCTGGATTACGCCGACAATCTGCTCGTCGTCCAATTGGACCGGCTGGGTATGCTGCGGATCGAAGGCAATTGGCGACGGGCCGACCGGCACCCAGCCGCCGTCCGCCGGTTTGACGCTGCCATGCTTGCCCAGCCAAGGTCGCCAGGTACTGGCCTTGCGTCCGGCATGGGCCAGTTGGATGCCCGGCACGGCCCCTTGGGCGGTGATGAAACGGGTGATGCGTTGCAAGGGTTCGATCTGTTCATCGTTCCACAGCCCCAGGTCCTGGGCGGTGATGCGACCGTCGGCGGTCACGGCGGTGGCTTCGGTGAACACCAGGCCGGCACCGCCCACGGCGCGGCTACCCAAGTGCACCAGGTGCCAATCGTTGGCCAGGCCATCGGTGCTCGAATACTGGCACATCGGCGATACGGCGATGCGATTGGGCAGGGTCAATTGGCGAAGGGTATAGGGTTCCAGCAGCAGACTCATGGGGCACCTCTCGAATCGGTGGGCAGGCTCCAGGGTTCTGTTTGAACAGTCGACGAGTGACAAAAGGTACAACACCCGCCCCCGCGGGCAAAAAATTCGACAAGACGTCACAAGGGCTATCAAGCAGTGCTTAGAGCCTAGTCGACAACCCGCGAGGACGGAGGGTTCAGAACTTAAAAACCGACGGTGTGACGAGGGTGCTTGCTCTCGCTTGGGTTGGTCACTGTGTGGCGAGGGGATTTATCCCCGCTGGGGGCGAAGCCCCCCAAAACCTGACACCTGTGGGTATCAGGCAGATTGAGTCGCCTGCTTTGGGGCTGCTTCGCAGCCCAGCGGGGATAAATCCCCTCGCCACAAAAGCCGAGTGTCTACCGCGGCTCGATATGGGCAATCATCAACTGCACCGTTTCCTGACCGCGAAATTCGTTGAGGTCGAGCTTGTAGGCCAGCTCCACCCAGCGCACGGTAGGGTTGGGCCAGATCTCGCGGTCGATGCCGAAGGCGATGCCGTCGAGCTTCACCGCGCCGCATTCGCTCTTGAGAACGACCTTCAGGTGCCGTTCGCCCACCACGCGTTGTTCGACCAACTGGAACACGCCATGGAACATCGGCTCCGGGAAGTGCTGGCCCCAGGGACCGGCATGGCGCAGCGCCCGGGCCAGTTCCAGGTGGAACTCCTCCACCGCCAACGTGCCATCCGACAACAGCCGGCCGGTCAGGTCTTCTTCGCGCAATTGCCGGCGCACTTCCGCGTCGAACGCTTCGGCGAACAGTGGAAAATTCGCCTCCGGCAGCGTCAGCCCCGCCGCCATGGCGTGACCGCCGTACTTGCTGATCAGGGTCGGATGCTGCGCCGCCACCACGCTCAGCGCATCGCGAATGTGAAAGCCCGGTACCGAGCGCCCCGAGCCCTTGAGCAAGCCGTCCCCGGCATCGGCAAAGGCAATGGTCGGCCGGAAGTAACGCTCCTTCATCCGCGAGGCGAGGATGCCGATGACCCCTTGGTGCCACTGCGGATCGAACAGGCACAAACCGAAGGGCATCGACTCCACCGGCAGGTCCTTGAGCTGGGCCAGGGCTTCACGCTGCATGCCTTGCTCGATGGATTTACGGTCCTGGTTCATGCCATCCAGCTGCGCCGCCATTTCCCGCGCCAGGGCCGGGTCGTCGGTGAGCAGGCATTCGATGCCCAGGCTCATGTCGTCCAGGCGCCCGGCCGCATTCAGACGCGGCCCGAGGATAAATCCGAGGTCAGTGGAAGTAATCCGCGCAGCGTCGCGCTTGGCCACTTCCAGAATTGCCTTGATACCGGGCCGGGCACGTCCGGCGCGAATCCGCTCCAGGCCCTGGTGCACGAGGATCCGGTTATTCGCGTCCAGGGGCACCACGTCCGCCACGCTGCCCAGGGCCACCAGGTCGAGCAATTCGCCGATGTTCGGCTGGGGGGTGCTGGCGTACCAGCCCAGGCTGCGCAGTCGCGCCCGCAAGGCCATCAGCACATAAAAAATCACCCCGACACCGGCCAGGGCCTTGCTCGGGAACTCGCAGCCCGGCTGGTTCGGATTCACGATTGCATCGGCCGCCGGCAGTTCGAGGCCCGGCAAGTGGTGGTCGGTGACCAGCACCCGAAGCCCCGCCGCTTTCGCCGCCGCCACGCCTTCCACACTGGAAATGCCGTTATCCACGGTGATCAGCAATTGCGGTTCGCGGGCCAGGGCGACTTCGACGATTTCCGGGGTCAGCCCGTAGCCGTATTCGAAGCGATTGGGCACCAGGTAATCGACATGGGCCGCACCCAGCAAACGCAAGCCCAGCATGCCCACGGTGCTGGCGGTCGCGCCATCGGCATCGAAGTCCCCGACGATCAGGATGCGTTGGCGTTGCTCCAGCGCCGTCACCAGCAGATCCACCGCGGCGTCGATCCCCTTGAGCTGCTGGAACGGAATCAAGCGCGCCAGGCTCTTGTCCAGTTCGGCCGCGGACTGCACGCCGCGTGCTGCGTACAGGCGGGTCAACAGGGGCGGCAGGTCACCGAGGAATGGCAGGGTGTCGGGCAGTTGGCGGGGTTCTATGCGCATGGGGGGACGGACATTTCTCTATTTTTTGGAATCCTGGACTGTGGCGAGGGAGCTTGCTCCCGCTGGGCTGCGTAGCGGCCCCCTTGATTGTGGGCGCTGCGCACCCAAGCGGGAGCAAGCTCCCTCGCCACAATGAGTTCACTCAATACCTGTCAATGGCTCAACCGCGTTCGCCCAGCAACCATTGGAGCTGGACTTCATGCTGGCCACGGTCGTCAGTCACGAAAATCGTGCCTTCGCTGATCATCACATCCCACTTGATCACCCGGGGCATGTCCTTGGCCAGGGTTTCGAGCACTTCCTGGGGCACGGCGGCAATGTTGACGTTCTTCAGGTTCTTCACCGCCGGGATCACCTTGCCTTCCCACACCCGCAGGCTGCCGTAGGCCAGCAGGCTGGTGCGCTCGGTCCGGCGCGAGCACCAGGTCAGGCGATCGGCATCCGGCTGACCGACTTCGATCCAGTGCAGCACCCGGTCATCCAGGCTTTTTTCCCACAGCGCAGGCTCATCGACGTCTGACAGACCACGACCAAACGCCAGCAGCTCGTTGTACCAGAACGCGTAGGCCAGCAGGCGCACGGTCATGCGCTCTTCGGTTTCCGAAGGATGGCGGGCGATGGTCTGCTTCACATTTTCGTACACATTGCGGTCGAGGTCGGTGAGGTTCAGTTCAAACTTGTAGGTCGTGGACGGCTGGGCCATGAACGGGCTTCTTGATACGAGGAAAGGCGGCAAGTCTAACCGATGACGCGGGCAATCCACGAATTGCCGACCATCAACCTGCGGCGACCGGGCGTGGCCTATGATAAAACGCTCTATCCGTTCTGCTTTGTCCTACAGGATCCGTCATGTCGCTTACTGCCAAACCCCTTGCCGGCGTCAAAGTCATCGAACTCGGCACCTTGATCGCCGGGCCCTTCGCCTCGAGAATCTGCGGCGAATTCGGTGCCGACGTCATCAAGGTCGAGTCCCCCGATGGCGGTGATCCGCTGCGCAAATGGCGCAAGCTGTACGAAGGCACATCCTTGTGGTGGTTTGTCCAGGCACGCAACAAGAAGTCCCTGACCTTGAACCTCAAGCACCCCGAAGGCCTGGCGATCCTGAAAAAACTGATCGGAGAAGCCGACATCCTGATCGAGAATTTTCGCCCCGGCGTGCTGGAAAAGCTCGGCCTCGGCTGGGATGTGCTGCATGCATTGAACCCGAAGCTGGTGATGGTACGGCTTTCAGGCTTCGGCCAGACCGGGCCGATGAAAGACCAGCCGGGGTTTGGCGCGGTGGGCGAATCCATGGGCGGCCTGCGCTACATCACCGGCTTCGAAGACCGTCCCCCGGTGCGCACCGGGATTTCCATCGGCGATTCCATCGCCGCCCTCTGGGGGGTGATTGGCGCATTGATGGCCCTGCGTCACCGCGAGATCAACGGCGGCACCGGGCAAGTGGTGGACGTGGCGTTGTACGAGGCGATTTTCGCCATGATGGAAAGCATGGTGCCGGAGTTCGACGTGTTCGGTTTCATCCGCGAGCGCACCGGCAACATCATGCCCGGCATCACCCCCTCGTCCATCCACACCAGCGCCGACGGCAAGCACGTGCAGATCGGCGCCAACGGCGATGCGATCTTCAAGCGCTTCATGCAGATCATCGGCCGCGACGACCTGGCCAATGACCCGCAACTGGCCAGCAATGATGGCCGTGACAGCCGGCGCGATGAGCTCTACGGGGTGATTGATCGCTGGGTCAACGGGCTGCCGCTCGACAGCGTTATCGACCAGCTGAACCAGGCCGGGGTACCGGCCAGCCGGATCTTCAGCGCCGAGGACATGTTCAGCGATCCGCAATTCCTGGCCCGTGAAATGTTCCTGCAGGCCAAGCTGCCGGACGGCAAGGCGTTCAAGATGCCAGGAATCGTACCGAAACTCTCCGACACCCCGGGCACCTCCGAATGGGTCGGACCGGCGCTGGGCGAACACAACGCCCAGGTGCTCGGCGAACTGGGCTATGACGCGCAGCAGATTGCCAAGCTGCGCGTCGACGGGGCCATTTGACAGACCAAAAGGGGGCAGTCACTGAAGATCAAACTGTGGGAGCGAGCCTGCTCGCGATGGCGTCGGCTCAGTCGACTTGATGTTGACTGGCACACCGTAATCGCGAGCAAGCTTTGCTCCCACAGATCTGACGGGTGTACGTCCGGGAGAGCCAGGTCGGCTGTTAGGTCGCCTCGCGAGCAAGCTCTGCTCCCACAGGTCGGATGGGGTACGCCCGGGAGAGCCAGGTCGGCTATAAGGCCGCCTCGCGAGCAAGCTTTGCTCCCACAAAAGACTCCAGCGCCTCACAGAACGCGCTAAAAACACAAAAGCTAGGCAAAAAGAAACCCCGAGAAGTGGGGAGACGACTCGGGGTTAAACGTAACCAATCATGGTTAGTACAACAAGCGACAAGCACCGGAGCACAATGCTTGCTCTTGCTGGTAAAAGTTCTGACTCATCAGGACGTAGGAAGGTTCCCACAAAACCCAGTCAATTCGCCGCGACCATGACCTTGTCGCGCGCCAGATTGCGCAATGCCGCAATCACGCAGGGCTCCAGGCGCCCCTCGGCAATCAGCACATCGCGATGCAGGCCATCGACCACGTCGGTCAACTGACGCTTGTCGGACAATTGGGCCTGATTGAACACACGCTCGACCATGATGGCCCCGCTGGCATTACTCAGCGTTACCCTGCATTCCCCCTTGGCACCGGAGGGAGTCAGCGAGACCTGATACGGGCTCAAGGCTTCATTCAGCAATAGGCTGATACTTTCCATTCGCTCACCCTTCAATAGTCCGAAACAACTGCATGTACACAGTCAATGACCGTGGGCCGCAGCAGAAAGTTCGTCAGCGCACCGAACCGGCACGCCTCAACCTGTTCAACCGAGCATGCGCGTCCAATATGACAGGCAAACAACAGCCTTCTCCGGGCCCCGTTACGGGCTGACGGCCGGCACAGCCAGGCCCCTGTCGCAACGGCGCCACCGGCGCCCGACATCGGTCCAGCCCCCCAGAATGCCGCGCAAGTGCCCATCGGCCCCATAAAACGGCACCGACCAATGATAGATCTCCCGCAATCCGCCGCTGAACATCAATTGCCGGTCGACAAACCGAGACTGGCCGGTGCGTAACTGCTCCATCACTTCCCCATGCAGCAGCTCGCCAGTGGCCCGCGGAAATGATGCCGAGTCGATCAACCGTGTGCCCCGCAGCTTTTCGAAGCGGGTCGCGAACTGCTCTTCATAGCTTTTGTTGCACATGATCAGGCGCCCCTCCAGATCACGGATGAAAATCGGGTCGGGAATGGCATCCATCAAGGCCCGCTGGAGCATCAACTGGTCCTTGAGGACCGCTTCGGCCTTGAGGCGTTGGTCGATCTGTACCTGCAGGCGGCGGTTCCACAGCAGGGACAAGAGGCCAAACACCACGATCACGGTCACACACCAGTAACCCCAACTGGACATACGTGCCCAGATCGTGGGTGCCTGGACGGGGATCGTGCCAGCAAACCACTTCGAACGCAGCGCACGCATGTCCTCGGCCGGGAAGGCCTCCAGGGCTTTATTCAAGATACCCAGCAGCACGGTCAAGTCCTGGCGCACCGCCAGGTAGTCCGGTTCCCACTTGCCCTCAAGGCCGCTGCCGACCTGCAATTGCCCGGCCGGATAGAGATGCACTCCGGTTTCATTTTCGATAGTCGCAAAAGCTTCCCGGCTCTCTACCAGCGCCCGCGCCTCGCCATAGGTCTTGGTCGTGCGCAACTGAATCGCCGGGTAATCGCGCCGGATTTCCGCCTCCAAGGCATGGCGAGCCGGCAGTGCCAGAACCTTCCCTTCGAGCTGCTCCAGCGAATGGGGGGAAGATTCCCCGTCACGACCGACGAATACCCAACCGGAACCGCCGAATGCATGGCTGAAACTGAGGAAGTCCCGACGCTCTTCATTCATCGCCAGCAGGGTCGTCATGTCGGCCTCGCCGTTCTCCAGCATTGTCAGCAACTCGCCGGGAGAGAACGACTCCCGGTGCACGAACTCAAGGCCGGTCACGTGCGCGATGCGCTGGAGCACGTCGTGGTTCAGCCCATCCCACTGCCCCTGCTCATTCTTGAACAGGTACAACGGAAACTGCATCGTGGCCACGATGACCCGGGGGTTCTCCCTGACCCACTTCAGTTCCTGCGCGTCCAGCTCCAGCCGTTCGCCAGGGTTGGACGCTGGCGTTTCGAAAGCCGTCAACTGCGCCGAGTGTCCCCACTGCGCCCAGTACATCAGGGCCACGCCCATCATCCAGCCCAGCGCTGGTTTACCTTTGATAAAAAACGACATCTGCATTTCCTTCGAGATGACTCGCCCATCCCTCCAAGGGCGACAACCCGGCCAGTTTGGCATGCAGAAACAAGAAAGCCCGTCAGGAGACGGGCTTCAAAATGTGACAGGTTTAGCCGGTCAGAGTGGCTTGCCGCGATTGCCATGCTGGCTGACAAAGGCCTGCACGGCTTTCAAGTCGTTGGGCAACACGGTGCATCGCTCATCTCGCTCAAACAAATCAGAAAGATGCGCGGGTAGTTCGAGCGCTTTTCCTACACCCGCTTTCTCCACCGCTTCCGGGAACTTGACCGGGTGCGCCGTGCCCAGGATCACCATCGGGATGTCCAGGCTGCGACGGCATTCACGGGCCGCCCTGACGCCGATGGCTGTGTGCGGGTCGAGCAGTTCACCGCTCTGCCCAAACACTTCGGCGATGGTTTCGCAGGTCTGCTCATCATCCACGGCCAGGGAGTCGAACAACTTGCGGGCTTCGGTCCAACGCTCAGGCTCGACGCTGAAACCGCCACCCTGACGGAAGCTGTCCATCAGCCCGGCAATCGCCCCGCCGTTGCGCCCGTGCAGGTCGAACAGCAAGCGCTCGAAGTTCGAAGACACCATGATGTCCATCGAAGGCGACAGCGTGGCGTGCAGGGTTTCCTTGACGTACTGGTTGCCGCTCATGAAGCGGTGCAGGATGTCGTTGCGGTTGGTGGCCACGATCAACTGGTTGATCGGCAGCCCCATGTTGCGCGCCAGGTACCCGGCGAAGATATCGCCAAAGTTGCCGGTCGGTACCGAGAACGATACGGAACGGGCCGGACCGCCCAACTGCAGGGCCGCGTGGAAGTAATAGACGATCTGGGCCATGATCCGCGCCCAGTTGATCGAGTTCACCGCCACCAGCCGCGTGCCCTTGAGGAAGCTCTGGTCGGCGAAGCTGGCCTTGACCATTTCCTGGCAGTCATCGAAGTTGCCTTCGATGGCGATGTTGTGGATGTTGTCGCCGAAAATCGTCGTCATCTGCCGACGCTGCACTTCCGAGACCCGGTTGTGCGGGTGCAGGATGAAAATGTCGACGTTTTCGCAATGCTTGCAGCCTTCGATGGCCGCCGAACCGGTGTCGCCGGAGGTGGCACCGACGATCACCACGCGCTCGCCACGCTTTTGCAGCACGTAGTCCAGCAGGCGACCGAGCAGTTGCAGGGCGAAGTCCTTGAACGCCAGGGTCGGGCCATGGAACAACTCCATGACCCATTCGTTACCGTTGAGCTGACGCAGCGGTGCGATGGCGTTGTGGGAAAAGACGCCGTAGGTCTCTTCCAGGATCTTTTTGAAATCGGCGTCCGGGATGCTGCCGGTGACAAACGGGCGCATGACCCGGAACGCCAGCTCGTGATACGGCAGGCCGGCCCAGGAAGCGATTTCTTCCTGGGTGAAACGCGGCAGGTTTTCCGGCACATAAAGACCGCCGTCCGTGGCCAGGCCGGCCAGGAGGACATCTTCGAAATTCAGGGCCGGTGCCTGGCCGCGGGTGCTGATATAGCGCATAGGGGGCAAACCTTCGGTTTGAGCTGCGAGCTGTAAGCTACAAGCTGCAAGTAAAAGCGGATCTGCTTTGACTTGGAGCTTGCAGCTTGAAGCTTGTAGCTGCTTAGTTCAAATGTTCAACGCGGATACGGACCACCGGCCCAACGACACCCTGGAGCGCTTCCAGCGCCGCGATCGCGTCGTTGATGTTCTGCTCGACCACACGGTGGGTCAGCAGGATCATCGGCACCAGGCCGTCGTGTTCCTCGACTTCCTTCTGCATGATCGACTCGATGTTGATGCCGCGTTCCGAGAGGATACTCGCCACTTGGGCCAGCACGCCCGGATGGTCCTTGGCCTGGATGCGCAGGTAGTAGGAGCTTTCGCACGCCTCGATCGGAAGAATCGGGTGAGCCGACAACGAGTCTGGCTGGAAGGCCAGGTGCGGCACGCGATTTTCCGGGTCGGAGGTCATGGCGCGAACCACGTCCACCAGGTCGGCAATGACTGAAGAAGCCGTCGGCTCCATGCCCGCGCCAGCGCCGTAGAACAACGTCGAGCCAGAGGCATCGCCGTTGACCATCACCGCGTTCATCACGCCGTTGACGTTGGCGATCAGGCGGTCGGCCGGGATCAGCGTCGGGTGCACGCGCAGCTCGATGCCGCTGGCGGTGCTGCGCGCCACGCCCAGGTGTTTGATGCGATAGCCCAGGGCTTCGGCGTAGTTCACGTCCGCGGTGGTCAGCTTGGTGATGCCCTCGGTGTAGGCCTTGTCGAACTGCAACGGAATACCGAACGCAATGGACGCCAGGATCGTCAGCTTGTGCGCGGCGTCGATGCCTTCCACGTCGAACGTCGGATCAGCCTCTGCGTAGCCCAGGGCCTGGGCTTCGGCGAGCACGTCTTCGAAGGTGCGACCCTTCTCGCGCATCTCGGTGAGAATGAAGTTGCCGGTGCCGTTGATGATCCCCGCGACCCAGTTGATACGGTTGGCCGACAGGCCTTCGCGGATCGCCTTGATCACCGGGATGCCACCGGCCACGGCGGCTTCGAACGCCACGATCACACCCTTCTCGCGGGCCTTGGCGAAAATCTCATTACCGTGAACAGCGATAAGCGCCTTGTTCGCGGTGACCACATGCTTGCCATTCTCGATGGCCTTGAGTACCAACTCGCGGGCAACGGTGTAGCCGCCCACCAGCTCTATGACGATGTCGATCTCAGGGTTCGTGGCCACTTCGAACACATCGTTGGTAATCGCAATACCGGTCGTCTGGAACTGAGGCTTTGGCGTGCGCATGGCAATTTGTGCCACTTCGATCCCACGCCCGGCACGACGAGAAATTTCCTCGGCGTTGCGCTGAAGTACGTTGAAGGTGCCGCCACCGACGGTACCTAACCCACAGATGCCTACTTTGACCGGATTCACTCTTGACTCCCCATGAAACGGCCGACGCAAGGTCGGCCGTGAAATACAGCCGCGCAGCAACGCGACTCTGTGTTTAACGGCCCGACGAACGTTTTCGCCGAGCCGTGATCTTCAAAAGCGGATCGCCCATGATCATTTCGCGCCGAGGGCCAGTTTGGCCACTTGTGGCGCTGGCTGGTAGCCCGGAATTACCTGACCATCGGCCAAAACAATCGCCGGCGTACCGTTCACGCCTATTGACTGTCCGAGGGCAAACTGCTTGGAAACCGGATTCTCGCACTGGGCGGCCTTGATTTCCTTGCCGTCGACCATCTTGTCCATGGCCGCTTTCTTGTCCTTGGAGCACCAGACCGCCTGCAACTGCTCATCACCCGGCGAGCCCAGGCCCTGGCGCGGGAATGCCACATAACGCACTTCGATGCCGCGCTTGTTCAGTTCCGGCACTTCGGCGTGCAGCTTGTGGCAATACGGGCAGGTGGTGTCGGTAAACACGGTGATGTGGGACTTGGTTTCGCCGATGGCCGGATAAACCACGGTTTCAGCGACCGGAATGCCGTTGATCAACTTGGAAATGCCTTGGCGCTCGGTCAGCTCGGTGAGGTTGACCGGCTTGCCGTCCTTGAGCTCGAACAGGTTGCCCTGGACGATGTATTGGCCGTCGGCGCTGGCATAAAGCACGCGGCTGCCCTTGAGCTTGACCTCATACAGGCCGGCCATGGGACTGGCCGAAATGGTATCGATCGGCACGTCGAGCTGAAGGTTTTCCAGGCTTTTGCGGATAGCCTTGTCAGCCGCGTCGTCGGCGATGGCAAAGGTACTGGCCAACGCAATGGCGGCGGCGGTGAACATCTGGATCAAACGCATGGGGACTCCTGAGGCGAACAAATGAGACGGGAAACACCGACCCGCAGATTCGGGTTCCAACCGCCCACTGTGCAAACCGACAAAGCCTACCACAGAAGGCTGGCGTGACCGAATGCCGCTGACGCACGACATTGCTGGAGGCTGCCCTGTGGAACTGTCCTGTGGGAGCAAGGCTTGCCCGCGATGGCCACGCTGCGGTGTAACAACTGAACCGCGTTATCGTTGATCGCGGGCAAGCCTTGCTCCCACAAGCTTGCTCCCAAAGGCTCCCACAGGAGATTTCATTCAGCCGCGAGGATGATGCTTGGCATGCAAGTCCTGCAACCGTGCCCGAGCCACATGGGTGTAGATCTGAGTGGTGGACAGGTCGCTATGGCCAAGCAGCATCTGCACCACCCGCAGGTCGGCGCCATGGTTGAGCAGGTGTGTGGCGAAGGCATGACGCAAGGTGTGGGGCGAGAGGGATTTGTTGATCCCGGCCACCTTGGCCTGGTGCTTGATGCGGTGCCAGAAGGTCTGGCGGGTCATCTGCTCGCCGCGCAGGCTGGGGAACAGCACATCGCTGGGACGCCCACCCAGCAGTTCATGACGGGCATCGCGCATGTAACGCTCGACCCAGACGATCGCTTCCTCACCCATCGGCACCAGGCGCTCCTTGCTGCCCTTGCCCATCACCCGCAGCACACCCTGGCGCAGGTTGACTTGCTCCAGCGTCAAGCTGATCAGCTCGGTGACACGCAGGCCACAGGCGTACAAGACTTCCAGCATGGCCCGGTCGCGCTGGCCGATGGCCTCACTGAGGTCGGGCGCCGCCAGCAACGCCTCCACATCGGCTTCCGACAGGGACTTGGGCAGCGGACGGCCCAGCTGCGGCATTTCCACGCGCAAGGTCGGATCCACCGCGATGAGCTTTTCCCGCAATAAATAGCGATAGAACCCACGCAGACCGGAGAGAAACCGTGCCGTCGAGCGCGGTTTGTAGTTCTGCTCCAGGCGCCACGCCAAGTGATCGAGGATCAACTCCCGGCCGGCATTGATCAGTTCCAGGTTATTTTCCTGCAACCAACCGTTAAACAGTGCCAAATCGCTGCGGTAGGCACCGCGGGTGTTATCGGACAGCCCCTTCTCCAGCCACAGGGCATCGAGAAACTGGTCTATCAGTGGATGATCGATGGCTGGCATAAAGACTCTTGAAAGATGCGGGCACACACGGCATCGAAAATGGAAATGAAGCTATGCAGGGTGCTCAAAGCACAAATCGCAGGCAATAAAAAAGCAGCCCGCAGGCTGCTTTTTTTGCATCGGAAGCTGGACTTAAGCCAGTTTTTCCTTGATGCGAGCTGCTTTACCCGACAGGTCACGCAGGTAGTACAGCTTGGCTTTACGTACGTCACCGCGACGCTTGACAGCCATGCTGTCGATTTGCGGGCTGTAGGTCTGGAAAGTACGCTCTACGCCGACACCGTTGGAGATTTTACGAACGGTGAATGCACTGTTCACGCCACGGTTACGCTTGGCGATAACGACGCCTTCGAACGCTTGCAGACGGGAACGGTCGCCTTCCTTCACTTTCACCTGAACGACAATGGTGTCGCCCGGGGCAAAGGTAGGGATTTCTTTGGTCATCTGCTCTGCTTCGAGTGCAAGGATGATTTTGTTAGTCATGCTGTGCTCCTAAGGCAAGTCGTCGGACTCACCATCGATACGTTGTTAACTATCGTCCCGCTCGCGGATGTATTCCTCGAGCAGCTTCTTCTCTTCTCCAGAAAGCGAGCGGCTTTCCAGAAGATCGGCGCGTCGTTCATAGGTCCGACCAAGGGACTGCTGTAAACGCCAACGCCGGATGTGCGCGTGGTTGCCACTTAGCAACACGTCGGGAACACGCTGATCCGCATACACCTCCGGTCGGGTGTAGTGCGGGCAATCCAGCAGACCATCCGTAAAGGAATCTTCCTCGGCGGAATCTGCATGCCCTAAAGCTCCAGGCAGCAGTCGTGTAACCGCATCGATCAGGACCATCGCCGGCAGCTCGCCGCCAGACAGTACATAGTCGCCAATCGACCACTCTTCATCGACATGAGCTTCAATGAAACGCTCGTCAATGCCTTCATAACGGCCGGCAATCAGGATCAATGCATCCGAATTCGCCAGCTCGCGTACCGCCGACTGAGTCAGCTGGCGGCCTTGGGGCGACAGGTAGATCACCTTCGCACCCTCCCCGGCTGCCGTCCTGGCCTGAACCAGCGCATCTTCCAGGGGCTTGATCTTCATCACCATGCCCGGACCACCGCCAAACGGGCGATCGTCCACAGTGTGATGTCGATCCGTGGTGTAGTCCCGCGGATTCCAACAGGTGAGCTGCAACAGCTCCTGTTTCACCGCGCGGCTGGTTATGCCGTACTCGCTGATGGCGGAAAACATCTCGGGAAACAATGTGATGACTTCAACGCGCAAATTAGCCACGTTTAGAAATCCGCATCCCATTCCACCTTCATCTCGCCTGCGGCAAGGTCGACGGCCAACACGCATTGCTCGGTATAGGGCAACAGGCGTTCGCAATCATCCAGGCTGCCGACGCAAGGCTTGACCACCATGACATCGTTCGAACCGGTCTCGAGCAGGTGATCGATTTTCCCGAGCAATTGCCCGAGGTGGTCGATGACCTTCAGACCCACCAGCTGGTACCAGTAGTACTCGCCGTCGGTCAGTTCAGGGAACAGGTTGCGCGGCACGCAGATCTCATAACCGGCCAGAAGACGTGCTTCTTCACGATCATCGAGACCCTTGAGCTTTGCGACCAGGAACTTGTCGTTCCCGCGTCCGCTGACCAGCTCCACCTGTTTCACGCTACCTTCGCGCTTGAGCGTCCAGGTTTTGTACTCCAACAGGTTCTTGATCGGATCAGTAAAGGAATACACCTTCACTTCGCCGCGAACGCCATGTACAGAATAGATCTTGCCGACAACGATCAAATCACCGGCATCTTTTGGCGTCGCGTTCATATTGCTCAGGCCGCAGCCTTAGCCGATTCCTTCAACAACTGAGCAACGCGCTCAGAAGGTTGTGCACCAACGCTCAGCCAGTAGGCTACGCGCTCTTGGTTCACGGACAGACGAACTTCCTGACCACGGGCAACAGGGTTGAAGAAACCAACCTGCTCCTTGTGGGAACCGTCACGCGGGTTGCGGCTGTCGGTTACGGTCAGGTGGTAAAACGGGCGCTTTTTGGAGCCGCCAAGGGCAAGACGGATTGTTAGCATGTGAACATCGTTCCTGTAGTCGGTGCTGCAAATCTAAATGCACAGCGGGCATAGGTGCCCGAAAGGCCGCATATTCTAAGGAATATCCGGACTTTTGCAAATGTCTTTTTCCGGCGCCTGGCGCCATGCGATCAAGATTTGCCATAGAGCCGTCATGAAAAACGGCAGGTCAGCTCCCACGTAGCGCGGGTTTGCTGGAGATCCCCGCATCCGTGCGGGGCAACGCCGACATGACAGCCGGCGCAGATTCTTTACATTTTCGGCATGCCGCCGCCGGGCAACATACCGCCCATGCCGCGCATCATCTTGGCCATCCCGCCCTTGGCGGAGAATTTCTTCATCATTTTCTGCATCTGCTTGTGTTGCTTGATCAAGCGGCCGATGTCCTGCACCTGGGTGCCGGAACCCATGGCGATACGGCGCTTGCGCGAACCGCTGATCAGCTCAGGGTCGCGGCGCTCGGCCGGGGTCATGGAGTTAATGATGGCTTCCATCTGCTTGAACTGCTTTTCTGCCGCGCCCTGGGCATTGCCCATCTGCGCCAGGTTCACACCACCGATGTTCGGCAGTTTGTCCATGAGGCCGCCAAGGCCGCCCATGTTCTTCATTTGTTGCAGCTGGTCGCGGAAGTCTTCGAGATCGAAGCCCTTGCCCTTCTTCAGCTTCTTGGCCAGTTTGTCGGCCTTGTCCTTGTCGAGGGTCTGCTCGGCCTGCTCGATCAGGCTGAGCACGTCGCCCATGCCGAGGATACGCGAGGCGATACGCTCGGGGTGGAACGGCTCGAGCGCTTCGCTCTTCTCGCCCATACCGATGAACTTGATCGGCTTGCCGGTGATGGCGCGTACCGACAGCGCAGCACCGCCACGGGCGTCGCCGTCGACCTTGGTCAGGATCACGCCGGTCAGCGGCAATGCATCACCGAACGCCTTGGCGGTGTTGGCCGCGTCCTGGCCGGTCATGGCATCGACCACGAACAGGGTTTCCACCGGGTTGATCGCGGCATGCAGCGCCTTGATCTCACCCATCATCTCTTCATCGATGTGCAGGCGACCGGCGGTATCGACGATGACCACGTCGATGAATTTCAGTTTTGCTTCTTTAATAGCCGCTTGGGCGATGTCTACCGGCTTCTGGCTCAGGTCGGACGGGAAGAACGTCACGCCGATGTCGTTGGCCAGGGTTTCCAGCTGCTTGATGGCTGCCGGACGATAGATGTCCGCCGACACCACCATCACCGACTTCTTCTTGCGCTCTTTAAGGAAGCGCGCCAGCTTGCCGGCTGTCGTGGTCTTGCCCGCGCCCTGCAGGCCGGCCATCAGCACGACCGCTGGCGGTACGGCGCTGAGGTTGAGGTCTTCGTTGGCGGCGCCCATCAGGCTTTCGAGCTCGGCCTGGACGATCTTCACGAAAGCCTGGCCCGGCGTCAGGCTGCGCGACACTTCGGTGCCGACGGCGCGTTCCTTGACCGAATTGACGAAGTCCTTGACCACCGGCAGGGCGACGTCGGCTTCGAGCAACGCCATGCGCACTTCGCGCAGGGTGTCTTTGATGTTGTCCTCGGTCAGTTTCGCCTTGCCGGTGACATGGCGCAGCGTCTGCGAGAGACGGTCGGTTAGGTTTTCAAACATGCGCGATCCTTTCAGGCCCAGATGAGACCGGGATAATGGCGGCCCAGACCGTGAAAAATGTGCTCGGCGAGCCTGCGGCGTGGGCAGGTCGCGGATTATAGCGAAGAAGCGTGCGGCGTACACCTTGCAGTGGTCTTTCGTGTGGAGGGGGTTCTATGCCAAACTCAGCGCCTTTCGGGCTTGCCTAACAGGATTTATGCTCCCCTTGTCACCCAGCTTGCTTGCCACCCTCGCCGCCGCCTGCCTTTATGCCGCTGCGACCCTCTATCAAGGCACCCGCCTGGCCACCGGCGCCAAGGCGAACAAACGCCTGCTGGTCACGCTTGGCGTGCTGGCGGTGCTCGGCCACGCGGCCAGCCTTTATACCCACCTGATGACGCCGATCGGCCTGGGCCTGGATTTTTTCAACGCCGCCAGCCTGATCGCCGTCGCCGTGATCGGCCTGACGCTGCTGGCCTGCTCGCGCATCCCGGTGGAGAACCTACTGGTGCTGCTGTTCCCGCTGGGGCTGGCCACGGTGTTGCTGGCACAGTTCGCGCCGTCGGGCACCGTGCAGATCATCGACGAAGAGCCAGGCATCCTCGCCCACATCCTGCTGTCGATCCTCGCCTACGGCCTGTTCACCATCGCTGTGTTCCAGGCCTTGTTGCTGCTGGTGCAGGATCACCAGCTCAAGCACAAGCACCCGTCCGGGCTGATCCGCAATTTCCCGCCGCTGCAAACCATGGAAAGCCTGTTGTTCGGCTTCCTCTGGGCCGGCTGGACCCTGCTGTCGCTGTCGCTGATCTCCGGCTGGTTGTTCGTCGAGAACCTGTTCGCCCAGCACCTGGTGCACAAGACCTTGCTGGCGTGCCTGGCGTGGGTCGTGTTCAGCGTGCTGCTGTGGGGCCGCAACCGCCTCGGCTGGCGTGGACACAAAGCGATTCGCTGGACCCTGGCCGGTTTCTGCCTGCTGATGCTGGCCTACTTCGGCAGCAAGCTGGTCCGTGAATACATCCTGCATATCTGACGGACGGCCCTGATGGATACGTTGCCCGTAGCGCCGTTGTTCGCCGTGCTGGTGGTGCTGATTCTCTGGTCGGCCCTGTTCACGGCCGTCGAAGCCGCCCAGCAACACCTGCTGGCCCAGCGCACAGCCTCGCGCGCCAATGACAAACCGCTGGCGGCGCTGACGTTCCCGCTGGCCAGCCTGATCCTGTGCAATACCCTCTGTCGCGCCCTGGCCGTGGTCATCGGCACGTCACTGGCAATATTTACCTGGCTGGAAAACGGCCCGTGGGTTGCCTGGCTCGGCACCAGCGCCGCCCTGCTGGTGTTCGCCGACTACCTGCCGCGTACCTTGGCCAGCCGTCAGCCCGACGCGGTGCTGGCACTGGGCAACACCCTGCTGGGCGTGCCGTTGAAGATTCTCTACCCATTTGCCTGGCTGTTGAATGGCGCCAGCCAGGTGTTGCTGCGCCCCTTCGCGCGCAAGCCCGGCATGGTGCAGCAGAGCGACGACGAAATGCCCGCGCCACCGCGCAGCGAGCAGGAATCCGAGCAGGGCAGCGGCCGGCTGCATCCGATTTCCGGCATCCACGCCCTGGACAACATCACCGTCAACGATATCCTCGTACCCCGTAGCGAGGTCGATGGGATCAACCTCGACGACCCCATCGGCGACATCATCGAACAGCTGCGCCTGAACCGGCGTACCCGCCTGCCGGTGTTCCACAGTGACATCAACCAGGTCGAAGCGGTGCTCAACACCCGCCAGATCCGTCATTTGCTGGCGGACGCGAGCCTGACCAAGGAAGCGCTGCTGACGGCCTCCCACGAGCCTTACTTCGTACCCGAAAGCACGCCACTGCAGCTGCAACTGTTGAATTTCCACAAGCAGCAGCGGCGCTTGGGCATGGTGGTGGACGAATACGGCGAAGTGCTGGGTATTGTCACCCTGGAAGATATCCTCGAAGAAATCGTCGGCGAATTCGAGAGCGAGCACAGCCTCGACAATCCCCACGTTCATCCCCAGCCCGATGGCCGCTTGATGATCGATGGCGCGGCGTCGATCCGCGAATTGAACCGGACCCTGGGCTGGCACCTACCTTGCGACGGCCCCAAGACCCTCAATGGGTTGGTGACCGAAGCCTTGGAAACCATTCCTGAAAGCCCGGTTTGCCTGAAAATCGGCCGTTATCGGCTGGAAATCATCGAGACCGTGGACAACCGCGTCAGCCAGGTGCTGGCGTGGCATAACAGTTCGGTGCCCGCGGTTTCCTGAATCCCTGTTTGGACCTGATAGCCCTTGTGGCGAGGGAGCTTGCTCCCGCTGGGCTGCGCAGCGGCCCCAAAGCAGCCCCCCCAACCCGCCTGACACACCGAGTGATCAGGTTTCAGGGCCGCTTCGCGCCCCAGCGGGAGCAAGCTCCCTCGCCACAAAAAGCTCGGCGCACGTCTCAATATTGTGTGCGGGCTCACTTGTTGATTCGTTAGCCCCCTTCCTATACTCAACCCGCTTACCCAGCCCCGCCCGAACCCCGTGCCTACCCCGCACCCGGCCGGTTCCGGCAGACCATCGGCAAGATCCGCAGCAACCCTGGGACTGTTCCTACCCGAAACAGCGACGGGATACCCGCCCACATCCCTGGGGGTTCAACCATAATAATTCGCTCCAACGGAGCACATGACTGTCAGGGATAATCGCATGACGACCGCTACCTGCAACGAGGCAGTGACTGCCCAACCGACCAACTCGGCCACCCGCGTGGCGACCGCGAGCTTCATCGGCACCGCCATCGAGTTCTACGATTTCTACGTCTACGCCACGGCGGCGGCCCTGGTGATCGGGCCAGTTTTCTTTCCGCAAACCTCAGGCACGGCACAGATGTTGTCGTCTTTCCTGACGTTCGGCATCGCCTTCCTCGCCCGTCCGTTGGGGTCGGCGCTGTTCGGCCATTTCGGCGACCGGATCGGTCGCAAGTCGACGCTGGTGGCGTCCTTGCTGCTGATGGGCGTGTGTACCACGCTCATCGGCGTGCTGCCCGGCTATGCCAGCATTGGCGCCTGGGCGCCGATATTGCTGTGCCTGCTGCGTTTCGGCCAAGGCCTGGGGTTGGGCGGCGAATGGGGCGGAGCGGCGCTGCTTGCCACCGAGAACGCCCCTAAAGGCAAGCGTGCCTGGTACGGCATGTTCCCCCAACTGGGGCCCTCCATCGGTTTCCTGGCGGCCAACGGCTTGTTCCTGACCTTGGCCATGAGCCTGGACGACGAGCAATTCCGCTCCTGGGGCTGGCGAATTCCATTCCTGCTCAGCGCCGTGCTGGTGATCGTCGGCCTCTACGTGCGCCTCAAGCTCCACGAAACCCCGGTGTTCGCCAATGCCGTGGCCCGCCAGGAGCGAGTCAAGGTGCCGCTGGTCGAGCTGTTCAGCCAATACTGGGCGCCAACGTTGCTGGGCGCAGCGGCGATGGTGGTGTGCTACGCGCTGTTCTACATCTCGACGGTATTCTCGCTGAGCTACGGCGTGTCCACCCTCGGCTACAGTCGCGAAACATTCCTGGGCCTGTTGTGCTTTGCCGTGCTGTTCATGGCCGCTGCGACCCCGTTGTCCGCCTGGGCCAGCGACCGCTACGGACGCAAACCGATCCTGATCATTGGCGGCCTGCTGGCGATTGCCTCGGGATTCCTCATGGAACCCTTGCTGACCCACGGTTCCACGGGCGGCGTGGCGCTGTTCCTGTGCATCGAGCTGTTCCTGATGGGGGTGACCTTCGCCCCGATGGGTGCCTTGCTGCCGGAGCTGTTTCCGACCCACGTGCGCTACACCGGCGCCTCGGCGGCCTACAACCTGGGCGGCATCGTCGGCGCCTCGGCCGCGCCATTCTTCGCCCAGAAACTGGTGGCGATGGGCGGCTTGAGTTATGTCGGAGGCTATGTTTCAGCGGCGGCGCTGCTCAGCGTCATCGCGGTGTTGTGCTTGAAGGAAACGCGCCATAACGACTTGAATCGGGTCGCCTGATAATCACGTCGCGCGCAGGCTCGCTATCCTATTAAATCGTCGGCAGACACAGATTTGTCTATGACGAAGATTCATTGTGGAAGCAAGCCTGCCAGTGGTGACCGCGACTCGGTTATTCATATTTTACAGACACCAACACAGCCGCCCCTCAGCCTCGCTCAAACGACCTCTACCTAGCAGTTCTGTTAGTTGACACCTTCCGCATAAAATTCGAACCTAACGCCCTAAATCGCAGCCTCGGTATGCACCTCATGGCTCCCCGTAGAAATACTGAGCTTTGCCATTACTACTACGATCCACTGGACCGTTTGGTCAGTACTGCCTTCCAGAAACAGATCACACTTCAGCGCTTCTACTGCAAAAACCGGCTGACTACAGAAATTCAAAACCAAGTGGAGCACTCGATATTTCAGCAAGGTGACCAGCTCCTGGCACAACAATGTCAAGGTCTCGAGACGGCTCTATTGGCGACTGATCAGCAACGTTCAGTATTACTTGCTTTGAGGGCTCAGCCTCATGGCATTGCTTATCTGCCTTACGGTCATCGGCCCTTTAGCAATGGACTGATGAGTGTGCTGGGTTTCAATGGCGAGCGCTCGGATTCGGTGACGGGACATTACTTGTTGGGCAACGGACATCGAGCGTTCAGTCCAGTATTGATGCGGTTCAACAGCCCCGACAGTTTGAGTCCGTTTGGTAAGGGTGGATTCAACTCATATGCCTACTGCCATGGAGATCCGGTTAATTTTAGGGATCCGACGGGGCAGTTTGCTGGGGCATTGATCAACGCCTTCAGGATTTATAAGACCGTAGCGAAGCGTACATGGAAGTTGTATGCAACTTTTTTACGTCCACGCCCAGCTGGCCTTCAAACCCTTGCCAAAAACACCAACAAGGCTGGTTATACACTCTTGGCTATGGGAGAAATTGCGCAAGCTACAGGCTATCCGGCCGGAGTCTATGCATCCAATACTGGGACGGTTCTATTGGGCTTGGGTAGCACTATCAAAACGACGCAAAAGCTTTTCAAAATTGTTAGAAGTTCTGAGCTAGCGGGGACCGCTAAAAGAAAAATAATCGACCTGGTGGGAGGCAGCCGAACTTCAGCCCCCCCCCTAATCGAAGTAACTGTAGTTCCTAGGTCACATTCTTCAACCGCACCAGCCCCTTCACACCTCACCCAATCGGCCATTGAAGTGCGTCAAACCAAGCCCTAACGATCAAATCTAACATCTCGAAGAAATAGGGTATTTATTACGACGCCAGGATCGCGCTCGCTCGAAGCAGACGTAAATCGGATCGCCAATTCCGAGGCTTACCCGCGAAGGCATATTCTCAGGCAGCCAGCTGAACCGGCAAGCCTGTAACCTGTCGCCCCCCCTAATGCCACACATAAATACCTCTTAACAATCGCACCATTGAAACCACCCCCCACCTGCCCCATCTAAGACCCATACCCCATTGCGCAGGTGCCCCATGAGCGACCAGCACTCTACTGAAGCCACTCACGAATACGCTGACTCCGAACACGTCGAACACACCTCCTCCGGCACCGGCCTGGCGCTGCCCGGCCAGAACCTGCCGGACAAGGTCTATATCATCCCCATCCACAATCGCCCCTTCTTCCCGGCCCAGGTGCTGCCGGTCATCGTCAACGAAGAACCGTGGGCCGAGACCCTGGAGCTGGTGGCCAAGTCCGAACATCATTCCCTGGCGCTGTTCTTCATGGACTCGCCCCAGGAAGACCCGCGTCATTTCGACACCTCGAAGCTGCCGCTGTACGGCACGTTGGTGAAGGTGCACCACGCCAGCCGGGAAGCCGGCAAATTGCAGTTTGTCGCCCAGGGCCTGACCCGCGTGCGCATCCGCACCTGGCTCAAGCACCATCGCCCACCGTATCTGGTGGAGGTCGAATACCCGCACCAGCCGAGCGAGCCGACCGATGAGGTCAAGGCCTATGGCATGGCGCTGATCAATGCGATCAAGGAACTGCTGCCGCTCAATCCGCTGTACAGCGAAGAGCTGAAGAACTACCTCAACCGCTTCAGTCCCAACGATCCTTCGCCCCTCACCGATTTTGCCGCCGCACTCACCTCTGCCACCGGCAGTGAGCTGCAGGAAGTGCTCGACTGCGTGCCCATGCTCAAGCGCATGGAGAAAGTGCTGCCAATGCTGCGCAAGGAAGTCGAAGTGGCGCGGTTGCAGAAAGAGATTTCCGCCGAGGTGAACAACAAGATTGGCGAACATCAGCGCCAGTTCTTCCTCAAGGAACAGCTCAAGGTCATCCAGCAGGAATTGGGGCTGACCAAGGACGACCGCAGCGCCGACCTTGAGCAGTTCGAGCAGCGGCTGGAAGGCAAAGTGTTGTCGGCCCAGGCGCAAAAGCGTATCGAAGAGGAGATGAACAAACTCTCGATCCTGGAAACCGGCTCGCCGGAATACGCCGTCACCCGCAACTACCTGGATTGGGCGACTTCGGTGCCGTGGGGCGTGTATGGCCAGGACAAACTCGACCTCAAGCATGCGCGCAAGGTGCTCGACCAGCACCACGCCGGCCTGGACGACATCAAGGACCGCATCCTCGAATTCCTCGCCGTCGGTGCCTATAAAGGCGAGATCAGCGGTTCCATCGTGCTGCTGGTGGGCCCGCCGGGCGTGGGCAAGACCAGTGTCGGCAAGTCCATCGCCGAATCCCTGGGCCGGCCGTTCTACCGCTTCAGTGTCGGCGGCATGCGTGATGAAGCCGAGATCAAGGGCCATCGGCGCACCTACATCGGTGCCCAGCCGGGCAAGCTGGTGCAGGCGCTCAAGGATGTCGAAGTGATGAACCCAGTGATCATGCTCGACGAGATCGACAAGATGGGCCAGAGCTACCAGGGCGACCCGGCCTCAGCCTTGCTCGAGACCCTCGACCCGGAGCAGAACGTCGAATTCCTCGACCACTACCTGGACATGCGCCTGGACCTGTCGAAAGTACTCTTCGTGTGCACCGCCAACACCCTCGACTCGATTCCCGGGCCGCTGCTGGACCGGATGGAAGTGATCCGCCTGTCGGGCTACATCACCGAAGAAAAAGTCGCCATCGCCAAGCGCCACCTGTGGCCCAAGCAACTGGCCAAGGCCGGGGTGTCCAAGGGCAGCCTGAGCATCAACGACAGCGCCCTTAAGGCCCTGATCGACGGGTACGCTCGTGAAGCCGGGGTGCGACAGCTGGAGAAACAGCTGGGCAAACTGGTGCGCAAGGCGGTGATGAAGCTGATCGAAGAGCCGAAAGCGGTGATCAAGCTCGGGCCGAAGGATCTCGAGGCATCCCTGGGCAAACCGGTGTTCCGCAACGAACAGGTACTGTCCGGCGTCGGGGTGATCACCGGCCTGGCCTGGACCAGCATGGGCGGCGCGACCTTGCCGATCGAAGCGACGCGCATCCACACCCTCAATCGCGGCTTCAAGCTGACCGGGCAACTGGGCGAGGTGATGAAGGAGTCGGCGGAAATCGCCCACAGCTACGTCAGTTCGCACCTGAAGCAATTTGGCGGCGATCCGAAGTTCTTCGACGAAGCGTTCGTTCACCTGCACGTACCGGAAGGCGCCACGCCCAAGGACGGCCCGAGCGCCGGCGTGACCATGGCCAGCGCCTTGCTGTCCCTGGCCCGCAACCAGCCGCCGAAAAAAGGCGTGGCCATGACCGGCGAACTGACCCTCACCGGGCACGTCCTGCCCATTGGCGGCGTGCGTGAGAAGGTCATCGCGGCGCGCCGGCAGAAGATCAACGAACTGATCCTGCCGGAAGCCAACCGGGGCAACTTCGAAGAACTGCCGGACTACCTCAAGGAAGGGGTGACGGTGCACTTTGCCAAGCGGTTTGCGGATGTGGCGAAGGTATTGTTCTGATGTTCCTCTAGCGCCTGTGCTGCCGCCATCGCGAGCAGGCTCGCTCCCACAGAGGATTTGTGTTGTTCACAACATTTGTGATCCACACCACACCCTGTGGGAGCGAGCCTGCTCGCGATGAGGCCCTCACAAACAACACATCCCCACCTGACACACCCAGTAGCATCTTCGGTTATGCTCGCCGTTCGTCGTAAACGCCGGAGCCGTTGCCCTTATGTCCCTCACTCGCCTGCTCGTCCCCCTCAGCCTCGCGCTGCTGAGCGCCTGCGCCACGCAAACCAGCCACAACGTGACCGTGGAAAAACTGAGCCAGTGCCCGGTCAGGCTCAACAACGGACAGAACCTGATCCTGAGCCTGCCCAGCAACCCCAGCACCGGTTATCGCTGGGCGATCCAGGATTCAGCGGGAGGCGTGTTGAAAGGTTTGGGGCCGGAGGTCTATCGCAACCCGGAAGATGCCGGCATCGTTGGCGCCGCCGGTGTCTCGACCTGGCGCTTCCAGGCGTTCAACGCCGGTACCGGGCGCTTGCGCCTGACTTATCAACAGCCTTGGGCGCCGGAAGTGCCGCCGGTGGAAACCTTTGACTGCGCCATTGCGGTGAACTGACCGTGGGTTGGCTGATCCTCGCACTGATGGGTGCGGCCACCTACCTGTACGGCCTGGCCATGCATGCCACGCTGCTGTGCCTGCTGGTCAAGCCCATGCCAGTGCTGGCCCTGCTCGGCTGGCTGCACGATGCACCGCCCGGCGACTATCGGCGCTGGATCAGCCTCGGGCTGATTTTCTCACTGGTGGGCGATGTGTTGCTGGCCTGGCCTGGGGACCTGTTCGTGTTCGGCCTTGGCGCGTTTCTGCTGGCGCACCTGGCCTACCTGAAAGCCTACCTCAGCGACTGTCGCCGCCCGGCATTGCTGCCATTGGCCCTGGCCTTGGGCATCGGCGCGGTGCTATTGGGGATCCTGGTGTCGAGCGGTCTCGGGCCGTTACTGGTGCCGGTGATTGTCTACGGCTTGGCCATCAGCGCCATGCTTTGGCGAGCGTTGGCGCGGCTGGGCACCGATGTCCCCAAGCGCTCGGCCTGGCTGGCCGCCGCCGGGGCGCTGGCCTTTGTGTTCTCCGACAGCCTGATCGGCATCAACCGGTTCGTGCAGCCCTTCCATGCCGCGCCTTACCTGATCATCATCAGTTACTGGCTGGGCCAATGGGGCATTACCGCGTCGGCGTTCCCGCAAAAGCAGCACTGAACAACGATCAATGTGGAAGCGAGGCTCTGTGGGAGCAAGGCTTGCCCGCGATGAAGGCACCGCGGTCTATAGCAAGACCGCATTATCGTTCATCGCGGGCAAGCCTTGCTCCCACAGGCCTTGCTCCCACACAGCCTTGCTCCCCCAGGCCTTGCCCCCACAAAGCTCGCTCTCACAGGTTTTTTGGTTAAAATGCCGGCCTTTTCACCACCCATCCCGCTGGAACCGCCGTGAGCAAAGATCCCGATCGCCTATTCGCCCAACCCCTGGCCCAAGTGCCGGACTTCGCCTTCAACGAGGACGTGGTGCGGGTGTTTCCGGACATGATCAAGCGTTCGGTGCCGGGTTACCCGACCATTGTCGAAAACCTCGGCGTGCTCGCCGCGCAATTCGCCCAGCCCAATAGCGTGCTCTACGACCTTGGCGCGTCCCTGGGCGCCGTGACCCAAGCCCTGCGCCGTCATGTGCGCACCGACGGTTGCCGAGTGATCGCGGTGGATAACTCGGCGGCGATGGTCGAGCGCTGCCGTGAATACCTCAACGGCCAGGACTCGATGTTCCAAGAGCTGCTGCCGGTGGAGGTGATCGAAGGCGACATCCTCGCCCTGGCGTTCCAGCCGGCCTCGGTGGTGGCGCTGAATTTCACCCTGCAATTCATCGCGCCGGACCAACGCACCGCACTGTTGAGCCGTATTCGCCAGTCCCTGCTGCCGGGCGGCGCCCTGATCCTCTCGGAAAAGTTGCGCTTCAACGATGCCGAGGAACACGCCCTGCTCACCGACCTGCACGTGGCGTTCAAGCGCGCCAACGGCTACAGCGAGCTGGAAATTGCCCAGAAACGCAGCGCCATCGAAAACGTCATGAAGCCCGACAGCCTCGAAGAACACCGCGAGCGCCTGTTGGCGGCCGGGTTCTCGAAAGTCGTGCCGTGGTTCCAGTGTCTTAACTTCGCCTCGTTGATTGCCCTGCCATGATTGATCTGTCCCCCCTCGCCCGCCATCTGGCCGGCACGCCCCTGGCCGATTGGGCCGCGACGCTGCAGACGCAACTCGACAGCAAGATGGAAAAGGGCCACGGCGACCTGGAGCGCTGGCAAAGCGCGCTCGATGCGCTGCCGGTCTTGCAACCCACCACCGTCGACCTGCTGAACGGCCTGACGCTCGACGCTGATTGCTCCGACGAAACCCGAGGGCAAATGCGTACCGCGCTGATGGGCCTGTCACCCTGGCGCAAAGGGCCGTTCGACCTGTTCGGCGTGCACGTGGACACCGAATGGCGCTCGGACTGGAAGTGGTCGCGGGTGGCGCCGCACTTGGATCTCAAGGGCAAGCGCATCCTCGATGTGGGCTGCGGCAACGGCTACTACATGTGGCGCATGCTCGGCGCCGGGGCTGACACGGTGATCGGCGTCGACCCCAACTGGCTGTTCTTCTGCCAGTTCCAGGCGGTGCAGCGCTACCTGTCGCAGCCCAACGCCTGGCACCTGCCGTTCCCCTTCGAGGCCCTGCCAGCGGAACTGGAAGGCTTCGACACGGTGTTTTCCATGGGCGTGTTCTACCACCGCCGCTCGCCGATCGAACACTTGCTGGCCTTGAAGGATTGCCTGGTCAAGGGCGGCGAACTGGTGCTGGAAACCCTGGTGATCGAAGGCGACGAACACCAAGTGCTGGTGCCCGAGGACCGCTACGCGCAGATGCGCAATGTGTGGTTCCTGCCGTCGGTACCGGCCCTGGAACGCTGGCTGCGCCGCGCCGGGTTCAGCGATGTGCGTTGCGTGGACGTGAGCCTGACGACCGTGGAAGAACAGCGCAGCACCGAGTGGATGAAATATCAGTCCCTGAGCGACTTCCTCGACCCCGCCGACCACAGCAAGACCATCGAAGGGCTGCCGGCGCCGATGCGGGCGGTGATTGTGGCGCGTAAATAAATCGCCCGAGCCGCCTGTGTGCGGGCTTCTGTGGGTATGAACCTGTGGGAGCAAGGCTTGCCCGCGATGGCGGCACCGCGGTCTATGGCAAGACCGCGTTATCGTTCATCGCGGGCAAGCCTTGCTCCCACAGAGGTTTGCTCCCACAAAGGTTCACTCCCACAGAGGTTCACTCCCACAGGGGATCAATGTTCAGTCTGAAGGCTTGGCTCTCCGGGCCTTGAAGAACTCACTCAGCACCGTACTGCACTCCTCAGCCAGCACCCCACCCTCGAACATCACCCGATGGTTCAGGAAACCCTGGCTGAAGAACTGCCCCTGGCTCTGCACGATGCCGGCCTTGGGCTCCAAGGCGCCATAGACGACCCGGGCGATGCGTGAATGGACGATCAGGCCGGCGCACATGCTGCACGGTTCCAGCGTCACGTACAGCGTGCTGCCGGGCAGGCGATAGTTGCTCACGGCCTGGGCGGCGGCGCGGATCGCGACCATTTCGGCGTGGGCGCTGGGGTCGTGGCCACTGATCGGGCAGTTGAAGCCGCGCCCAATGATCTCGCCGTCCTGCACCAGCACCGCGCCCACGGGCACTTCACCGAGGGCGGCGCCTTGGGCGGCAAGGGCCAAGGCCTCGCGCATGAAGTCCTGGTCACGGCTGCGGTCGATGATCTTGGCGGGGCGAATCTGGCGCATCAAGCCACCTCGATGGCGGCCATCAGGCCGGTTTCCATGTGGTCGATCACATGACAGTGGAACATCCACACGCCTGGATTATCCGCCACCAGCGCCACCTGCGCCCGTTCGTTCTTGCCCAGCAAGTAGGTGTCAGTGAAATACGGCACGACCTTGTGCCGGTTCGACGCAATCACCTTGAAGCTCATGCCGTGCAAATGGATCGGGTGCTGGTATTGGGTCATGTTCTTCAATTCGAAAATGTAGCTCTGGCCTTTCTTCAGCGTGGCGATCGGCCGGTCGGCGCAGGTCTTGTCGGTGATGTCCCAAGCCTTGCCGTTGATTTGCCACAGGCTTGGCGGTTTGCCGTTGTCGACATTCACCGACACCGAGCCGACCCATTCGAAATTGAAGTTGAGTTTCTCGGCATTGGCCAGGTCCGGCTCGGCCACCGGGTTGGGCGGCAATGCTGGCGGCCATGGGGTCGGCGCGTCATTGTTGGGCACCGAACGCAACGTGCCAAGGCGTACCGGACCGTTGCGCAACGACAATTCTTCACCGGCCGGTGGCGCCTTGATCGCCAGGCAGATGCGCATGCCCGGGCCAAGCCAGTATTCCTTGCCCAGCGGGCGCGGTTCGATGGGGTTGCCGTCCAGCGCATAGATCTGCGCTTCGACACCGGGGATGTTGATGCGGTAGGTCAGGGTGTTATCCAGGTTGAGCAAACGCACCCGGGTAATCTGCCCGGCCGGTAGGTCAATCACCGCTTGCGGCACACCGTTGATGGTCGAAAGCCGCCCGGCCGTGCCGCCGCGCGCCGCCTCGCGGGGAATGCTGAACGCGACAAACTCGCCCTGCTCATCCACATGCCAGCTCTTGAGGCTCAGGGTCTGCTCGTATTTGAAACCGGTGGGCTCACGCTCTTCGATAATCAACGGTCCCACCAGCCCACGCCCGAGCTCTTCGCTGCTGTTGACGTGGGGGTGATACCAATAGCTGCCGGCGTCCGGCACGCGGAATTTGTAATCGAAATACTCGCCCGGCAATACCGGCAATTGCGAGACGTATGGCACGCCGTCCATTTCCAGCGGCAAGCGGATGCCATGCCAATGAATGGTGGTGGCGACCGGCAGATGGTTGATGAAACGAACCCGCAACCACTCCCCCTGGCGCACCCGCAGCTCGGTGCCCGGTGCCGAGGGGCCAAACGCCCAGGCCGGGGTCTTGTGCCCGGCCACCAGCTCCACATCCAGGGGCGCGGCGATCAATTCATAGTCGTGACCGGCCTCGGCATCGGCCCTCTTCCCCAGCCAATACCGCGACGCGCCGCCTGCACCCACACCAACGACAACAAGACCGGCCAGGCCACCGAGTATTTGGCGACGGGTAAAGGACATGAACGCGACTACCTCTGGATCTGCGACGGACCGGTGGGCCCGCAAAAGGCGAATACGATACACCCGCAGATGAGAAACGGTAAGGAAACCAAGATGAAAAAAAAGTGTGGTGGTTATTTCCCGACAGAAGAATGAATCGAGCGCTCAGTGCTTCGACCCCAGCAGGGCTCCCTCTCCACGGTTTTGCGGTTGGCGGGGAGCGGTGAGGCGAACCTTCAAACTTCATTACCGCCAAACACCGAACGCCCCCCACGGCGAACCGCTTTTGTGGCGAGGGAGCTTGCTCCCGCTGGGCTGCGCAGCAGCCCCCCGACAATTAGCCCGGCAGGCCTGTAATCAGATGCACCACGCCGTTGTCCAGCGTCATCACTCCCGTCACCCCGGCGCCGCTCAACGCTGCCCGATCGATCCGTGCCACATCCCGCAATTCCACCCGCAGCCGCGTCAAGGCCACGGGCTGATGGGACTTGAGGTTCTCCGCGCCACCCAACGCGACAACGATGGCCGGGGCCAACTCATCGAACGCTGCCGGCCGCTTGGGCTCCTCTTCCGGAACCAGGTCAGGGGTCAAGGCTTTCCAGAATGCCTGTTGTAGTTTGTCGAACATGTTCAATGCTCCATGGCCAGGGTGGCCGGGTTGGCGGTGGATGAGTGAGTTCGCAGGAGGTCACGCACCTGCTCCGCGCTGTCCTGGCCCAAGGCCTGTTGAGCGAGCGTGCGGCACTCCTTCAGATCCCATTCACGCACGCAGGCCTTGATCGCCGGAATCAGCGGCACACTGACCGATAACTCATCCACGCCCAACCCCAACAACAGCGGCACCGCCAGGGGTTCCGAGGCCAGCGCGCCACACACTCCGACCCATTTGCCATGGGCGCGAGCGGCCTCGGCTGTACGGGCGATCAGGCGCAACACCGAGGGATGCAGGCTGTCGGCCTGGCTGGCCAGGCGCGGGTGGTCACGGTCCATGGCCAGGGTGTATTGGGTCAGGTCGTTGGTGCCGATGGAAAAGAAATCCACCTCAGGGGCAAACAGATCGGCCATCAGCGCCGCCGCGGGCACTTCGATCATGACGCCCAGCTTTGGCGCCTGCTTGAGTCCCAGATGGCGGACCTCTTCGTCCAGCATCTGCCGCGCCAGGCGCAGCTCCGCCAGTTGCGTGACCATGGGCAGCATGATGTGCAGCCGCGCCAGCCCCGAACAGGCAAGAATCGCCCGGAACTGTTCGCGCAACAACTGCGGACGCTCCAAGCACAAGCGAATGCCGCGCATGCCCAGGAATGGATTGGCCTCATGCGCCATTGGCACATAGGCCAGCGGCTTGTCCCCGCCCACATCCAGGGTGCGAACTACCAGGTTGCGCTCCGGTCCGAGAACCCGGGCAACGGCGCTGTACAGGGCCGCTTGCTCGTCGTGAGCCGGTGGGTGCGCGCGATCCAGGTAAAGCAGTTCGGAGCGCAACAGTCCCACACCTTCCCCCCCCTGGGTCATGGCTTGCTCCACGTCCCGCAGCGACCCGACATTGGCACTGACTTCGATTCGATGGCCGTCAAGGGTACGAGCCGCCAGGGCCGACTGTTCGAGGTCACGCTGGTGTCGCTGGCGCTGTTGCTCGGCAGCGACCCGGCGTTGCTCGATCTGGGCCGGATCCGGGTTGACGTGCAGTTCACCGCTGTCGGCGTCCAGCAACACCCGAGTGCCGTTCTCCAAGGCCAGCACCGCTTGTGCCACGCCACACAACGAGGGCAGGCCCAGCGCACGGGCCAGGATCGCGACATGGCTGGTGGCGCCGCCGCCCACGGTAACAAAACCGGCGATGCGTGAGGTGTCGAGGCTGGCGGTCTGGGAGGGCGTCAGTTGCTCGGCCACCAGAATCGCCTGTTCGGGCAGGTTCCACGCGTTGTCCTGCACGCCCAGGATCAACTTGAGCACCCGCTGCCCGACATCGGCCAGGTCCGTTGCGCGCTCGGCCAGCAAAGCGCTGCCCAATTGCTGGAACAGCGCAGCGCTCGCCTCGGTGGCGGTTTTCCAGGCGAACGCCGCGCTCTTGCCCGCGGCGATCAAGGCTTGGGCCTGCTCCAGCAAGGTGGGGTCTTCCAGCAACTCTTGATGGGCACGAAAAATCTGCGCCTGAACACCACCTGCCGCCTCGCCCTGTAACGCTTTCAAGGCTCGCGTCGCCTGCTCCAGCGCTTGATCCAGTGCCGCCTGCTCGGCCTCGATGCCGACGCCCGCCGCCTCGATCTCCAAGACCTGGGAAGCGATCTGGACCACTTCGCCAGACGCCGAGCCGGGCGATGCGCAGACACCCCGCAACCGGCCGGGCGTCGACGGTTCGATGGCGGTGATCGGCTCCAGAGTTAGCGGCGCCCGTACTGTTTCGCCGCACCCTGACAGCAGCAATTGTTCCAGCGCTTCGATGGCCTGCCCAGCCTGGGCACCGGCGGCGCTGATCTGCAGACTGTCGCCCTTGGCCGTCTGCAACGCCATGATCGCCACCAGGGATTTGGCGTTGGCGCTGGCTTGCTGCTTATGCAGTTGGATATGGGCATCGAAGCCCTTGGCGGCCTGGGCAAACACCGCGGCAGGACGGGCATGCAGGCCACTTTCATTGGGCACGATCAGCAGTCTGGAAAACAGCACAGAGCCCTGTTGCGCCTCATCGACCGCTCCCCCACCTGAGCGCACCTGCAACAACGGCACACCGCTCTCGATGCAAGTGGCCTTGTCCACGAGCAGGCTGAAGGGTTCGCCACTGACCACCAGCATCAGCGTCAGCAGACTGCGCGCGTGCAAGGCGATGTAGTCGGCATCGAAATCGATCAGCGGCTGGCCGGCCTCGACCCGTTGCCCCATGATCACCCGCGAGGTGAACCCCTTGCCCGCCAGGTTGACCGTGTCCAGGCCGATATGCATCAGCACCTGGACACCATTGTTAGCGGTGATACTCACCGCATGGGCGCTGTCCTGGAGCGTGCCGATGACACCGGACAGCGGCGCGCAAAGGGTTTGCGAGGTCGGATCGATACAAATGCCATCCCCCACCACACGGCTGGAGAAAACCGGATCCGGCACGCTGTCCAAAGGCATCAAGACCCCGGACAGCGGTGCGAGCAATTGCAAAGGTTGCGTTGTGTTCATGAGACTTCACCTGCTGCTGTCTATTCTTTTTGGCATCGCGGGCACGCAGAGATCAGCGACCCGCGCCTGCACGGGTCATTTCCACCAATATTCAACCTGCAGGCCCACGTTGGAACCATGCCGCGCCCCACCAAACGCACCGGTGTCGGACAGCGCCGAGCCGGCTGCCAGCTCATTGGCGGCACGCTGGGCCGCCGCGTTCCAACTGGCGTAGGTGTAATAGAGCCGTATTTCCGGGCGCGCCCAGAATTCCGGGCCCTTGGGCGACCAGGTGGGGGCAAAGGTGAATTTGCTCAGCTTGCGTGTTCCATCGTTGGCCTGCACCTGGTCGTGGCCCAGTTCGGCCACCAACTTGAACTGATCGGTGATGGCGTACGCCGGGCGAACCCCCAACGACAGCCAGTCCTGATCGGTGCCATCGGGGCGGATGTCCTTCTGGTACACCGCCTGCACCTGCCCGCCGAAACGCGGCGTGACCTGCCAATCGAAAAACTCCACCAGACGATAGCTCTTGTTGCTGTCGTCCAGCCCGGTGTCGCCGGTATAACCCAGCCCAGTGCCGGGGCCCTCGCCGTATTGCAAGGCCAGTTTATTCTTGCCACCCAGGAAGTCTCGCTGCACATGCTGGGCGGTCAGGGCCCAACCGCGATGGGCGTCACGACGGTTCGCCCGATCGATGAAGCTCAGGCCAAACTCCAACTCGCCGCCAGGGTTGGTCCTGAAACCGGCGACGTTGAAGTCATGCCGGTTGACCGGGTCTTTCTGGTAGAGGTTGTCCTTGCGCGAGAAGGCGTAGCTGTATTTCAGCCCACCGATCAGCACGTCCTCGATCCCCCCACCCGTGGCGCTCTGGTTCCAGTAGTAGAAATCCGAAATATGGATGTCGTTGCGTTTGTAATACCGCCGGCCGGCCCACAACGACCCGCCGTTCAGGCTGGGCATGTTCGACCATTGGGCATACATCTGCGGCATGCGCGCCGCGCCGTTTTCACCCTGAAAGGTCGGCGTGCGGTCGTAGCGGTTGTACAGCGACGCCATGCCGTCCACGCTCAACACCGAGCCATCGTCGAGGGTGAACAGATCCTGGCGCAGCTCCAACTCCCCGTACTGCTCGCACTCGTTGCCCAACCGATATTTAGTCTGCGCCCCAGGCAACTGGAAACAGGACTGGGAACGGCCATTGGTCGCGCTGCCGACACCACTGCGCAGATAACCGGAAAACTCCAGCGCCTGAACCGGAAACGGCAGCGCCAGGCAGATACAGGACGCGGCCAGGCCACGGTTTATTATTGTTTTCATACGCCTCTCCATTGTTTCTTATTGTTGTTTGCTCCATGACTCCCCCCTTGTTTGCCGTTTGGCCGACGACAGAGGACTCACGATGCGTCTGGCGCAACGTGTTCGCTGTCAGGCATTGCCTGGGTCAGGGGAAGTTTTTTATTCAGTCGCTCAGGTGCAGCACGAACGACTCGTAGGGCCGCAGGCGCAGCCGTCGGTATCGGTGTTCGCCCGCTTCGTAGTTGCCAATCACCCAGCGTTGTTTCGTCTCTTGGGTGAGGATCCCTTCGGGCAGCTCCACCTCGCAGTCGCCGCCATAAAAATGGCTGACCACCAGCAGGCACTCACCCTGCCCTTCGCGCAGGTACGCCCACACGCGGGGGTGTTCAGGCAACAGCAGGCGATAGACGCCGTCCTGGATCAAGGCTTCGCTGCGACGCAGGGCGATCAACTCGCGGTAGTAATGCAGCACCGAGGTCGCGTCTTTTTGTTGTTGCTCGACGTTGATGAACGCGGCGTTGGCAGGCACGCCAATCCAGGGTTCGACCCGACTGAAACCCGCGTTCGGCCCGGCACTCCATTGCATTGGCGTGCGCCCGTTGTCACGGGACTTCTGCATGATTGGCGCCATGGCCTCGGCTTCGGGGACTCCGGCGTTGCGCTTGAGGCGATAGATGTTCAGGGTTTCCACGTCGCGGTATTGCTCAATGTGATCGAACCCCGGATTGGTCATGCCCAGTTCTTCGCCCTGGTACACGAACGGCGTGCCCTGGAGAAAGTGCAACGCCGTGGCGAGCATCTTCGCCGACGGTACGCGGTACTCGCCGTCATCGCCGAACCGCGACACCACCCGCGGCTGGTCATGGTTACACCAGAACAGCGCATTCCAGCCGTCACCGGCCTGCATACCGCTCTGCCAGTCGGATAGGATGCGTTTGAGCTCGAGAAAATCGAAGTCGGCCCGCACCCACTTTTGCAGGTTCGGGTAGTCCACCTTCAGGTGATGGAAATTGAAGGTCATCGACAGTTCGCGGGAAGCCGGGCACGAATAACGAACACAGTGCTCGAGGCTGGTAGACGACATCTCGCCAACGTTGATCAGGTCGAAACCCTCGAAGACTTCCCGGTGCATTTCCTGCAGGTAGCGGTGCACGTTGGGACCGTCGGTATAGAAACGCCGACCGTCGGTGTGGTCGTCAGGGAAGTCGGCCGGCTTGGAGATCAGATTGATCACATCGAGACGAAAGCCGCCCACGCCCTTGTCCCGCCAGAAACGCATCATCTTGAACACTTCGGCACGGACCTGGGGGTTGTCCCAGTTCAGGTCGGCCTGGGTATGGTCGAACAGGTGCAGGTAATATTGGCCAGTCTGGGCTTCGTACTCCCAGGCCGAGCCGCCGAACTTGGACTCCCAGGTGTTCGGCTGGTCCCGCCAGATATAAAAATCGCGGTACGGGTTGTCGAGGCTGCTGCGGGCGGCCTGGAACCAGGGGTGTTCGATGGAGGTGTGATTGACCACTATGTCGAGCATCAACTTGATACCGCGCTTGCGTGCTTCAGCGATCAACAATTCGCAATCGGCCATGGTGCCGTAGCTGGGGTCGATGGCGTAGTAGTCGCTGATGTCGTAGCCATTGTCCCGTTGCGGCGAACGCAGGAACGGCGTCAGCCACAGGTAATCCACACCCAGCCAGTGCAAGTAGTCGAGCTTGTCCACCACCCCCAGCAAATCACCGGTGGCCTGGCCGCCATGGCTGTAGAAACTCTTGGGATAGATCTGGTAGATCACCGAGCGTTGCCAGTCTTGCATGTGCGTTTCCTTCAGTCTGTTTTGTACCGGCCCCACAGGCCTCATCGCGGGCGAGCCCGGTTCCCACAGGGCTTAGGCCACCCGATAGCCCGGCCGGACGATCTTCATGCTCAACGCGCAGGTCAGGGCAAAGGGCACGCTCATGGCGATGACCATGCCGACCACGAACATCGGTATGTAGTCCGGCACGATGGAAATGAACCCAGGCAGGCCTCCCACGCCAATCGCCGAGGCCTTGATCTTGTTCAGCGACAGGAAAATGCAGCCCAGGGCCGAGCCGGCCAGGGCGCAATAGAAGGGGAATTTGTAGCGCAGGTTGACCCCGAACATCGCCGGTTCGGTGATGCCGAAATAAGCGGAAATCGCCGAGGTGGACGCCATGCTCTTGTCCCGCGCATTGCGGGTCATGTAGAACACCGCCAGCGCCGCGCTGCCCTGGGCCAGGTTGGACATGACGATCATCGGCCAGATGAAGGTACCGCCCTGGGTCGAGATCAATTGCAGGTCCACCGCCAGGAACATGTGGTGCATGCCGGTCACCACCAGCGGCGCATAGAGCAGGCCGAAGATCGCCCCGCCAATCACCGGCGCCAGGTCGAACAGCGCCACCATGCCTTCGGTGATCAGGATGCCCAGGTGGCGGGTGACCGGACCGATGATGGCGAGGGCCAGCACACCGGTGATTACGATGGTGGTGATGGGGATTACCAGCAGTTGGATCGCGTTGGGCACCCTGGCCCGCAACCAGCGCTCGATCACGCTCATGACATAGGCCGCCAGCAGGATCGGCAGGATCTGCCCTTGGTAGCCGACTTTCTCGATCCGGAACCAGCCGAAGATATCGAAATACGGCAGGCTCTGGCCTTCCAGTCCCGCCACCGCCTTGCCGTAGTTCCAGGCGTTGAGCAGGTCCGGGTGGACGAGCATCAGGCCCAGCACGATGCCAAGGATCTCACTGCCGCCGAAACGCTTGGCCGCCGACCAGCCCACCAAGGCCGGGAGAAAGACGAAGGAGGTGTTGGCCATGAGGTTGATCAGGCTCCAGACGCCGTCCAGGTTCGGATAGGCATCGAGCAACGTCTGCCCGGCAATGAACATGCCCTTGGCGCCCAGCAGGTTGTTGACGCCCATCAGCAGGCCGGCAATCACCAGGGCGGGCAGGATGGGCATGAACACATCGGAGAGCACCCGCACCAGGCGCTGCATACCGTTGCCCTTCTGCGCGCCCTGGCGCTTGACGTCGGCGATGGTCGCGGCGGCCAGGCCGGTCAGCTCGCGCAGGGCGGCGTAGACCTTTTCCACCTCGCCGGGGCCAATGACCACCTGGAACAGACCACCGGTGAAAAACGAGCCCTTGACCAGGTCGATCTGGTTCAGCGTGGCACTGTCCACCCGGGCCGCGTCCTTGAGGGACAGGCGCAGGCGCGTCACGCAGTGGGCGGCCTGCTCGATATTGTCGATGCCACCCAAGCTATGCAGCAGCTCGCTGGCGATTCTGGAGTAATCGTGGCTCATGCTTTTTTCTTCCGCGTCATTCTTGTTATTGAGAGTCGACAGCACGTGGAAGAGAAAGTACTCGTCTGTACGAGTTAAATCAACAACTCGTACAGACGAGTTATGTTTTTGTTTATGATGAGCCCCCGAATGTCCCGGAAACGTCCTACGCTCCTGCGGTCAAACGGTGACAGCTGAATGGACAAATCCCCCACTTGGCCCGTAAGGTTCCGCCCCGGTGAACAGCGCGGTACAGAGCCCCCCCATGAGCAAATACAACCAGATCTACAACGATCTGCTGACCAGCATTACCACCGAACGCCTGGAGCGAGGCGCCCGCCTGCCCTCCGAAACCGAATTGATGGATAGCTATCAGGCCAGTCGTGGCACGGTGCGCAAGGCCATCGAACAACTCCAGGAGCGCGGCTTCGCCCAGAAGATCCATGGCAAGGGCACCTTCGTACTGTCCACCCAGCCCATCGAATTCCAGCTCGGCGGCATCGTCAGTTTCCAGGAGACCTACCCGCGCCTGGGCAATGATGTCAGCACCGAAGTGGTCGAGTTCAGCCAGTTGCCATTGGAAGGCGCGCTGCTCGAGCACATCAAGGCCCCCGCCGGCAGCCAAGTCACCCGCATCAAGCGGGTCCGGCGAATCGATGGCAAGCGCGTGATCCTGGACATCAACCACTTCGTCAGCGACGTGATTCCCGGCCTGACCCGCGACATCGCCGTGCAGTCGATCTACGCCTTCATCGAACAGACCCTGCAACTGCAAATCGCCTACGCCCAGCGCACCATCGAAGCGGTCCGCTGCGGCAAGGACGACCAGCAGCACCTCGACCTCGAAGGCCAGAGCCATGTCATCGTGGTGAGTAACCAGACCTTTCTCCAGGACGGCCGGCAGTTCGAGTACACCGAATCGCGGCATACGTTGGATAAGTTTTATTTTTCGGATGTGGCGCGGCGGTGAGGTCGGTCTAGATGGCGGCCTTTATAGGCCGCGATCGAAAACTGTTGAAGCAAATCCAGCCAAGCCTGGACACGTCCACGTTGTCGGAATCCCGGCTCAGCGACTCCCCAAGGCGGTCATCCAACCAAAGCGTCCAACTCTTCGCAAGCCATACCAGACAACCGTCGGCCTTCTTTCGCAACGTTGACCCGCAATGCCACCTGGGCCACATCCAACACGTCCTTGGTAAGCGAATAGTTGCCCCTGGCCTGCAGCCACGTCAGCACGTCCGCCAAATGCCAAATAGAAGCACTTCCCTCGTGCACCGGCGTCGGGAAGCTGCCTGGATGAGCCAACATCAGCTTGCGCATATTCTGCCGAGACACACCTACGATCTCAGCAACGTCGGTCAGCCCGACCAAATCAGGCGCCACCTCGATCAGTTTGGCCGACGGCACCGCGCGATGGACGTCGGCCAGAGCGCTAAGCACTGCCTTGACCGCATCAGGAGCCTCGCGAGTGAACTCAAGCGCCAGCCGGCCCGGCTGCCCGATACCGACCAGAGCATCGTCGCAGCCCGCCTCTCCCAGCTGCTCGACCAGTTCATCCATGGCACAGCCATCGTCAGCAAGCTGATATTTCAAGGTAAAAATATATTCCATTGCTCTATTCCTCAGCATCGTCATCAGCCTCGCGCCGATTGCGATGCGCAGTGCAATTGTCCACGACGCGTCGCAATGCTCGTGCATGGTTGCCAGGGTTCTTCGGCGTGCTCCATATCGACGTCATACAGAACTCGCCGCAGCGGCACTCCACCTCTTTGTACGGGCAATAAACCCGCCCCCAGGCGTGACTGCCGCCAACGTCTACGCGCCACCCTTGCCCTTCGGCATACCTAAGCGTTTCTTCGATTTCTTTCTTCGGGTGCGTTGGACGAATCATCCGTGATCTCCAGTATTCGCATGACCAGCAAGGTTGTCAAATGACAACCTTGCTAATTTCGAATGGCTGCGCTACCCGCACGCCATACCGCTCGATGATAAGCGTGTGTCGGCGCCCGCTGAGGCGACAATCGTAGCGAAAGGTGACGGGGAAGCCGCATGAAGGGCTTAAACGGTCGACGGGCTTTCCCGGACGATAGCGATCAATCACAGCAGCACCCGCCCCACCGTCCTGCGCAAACGCCCGCGAGACGGCATCAACAATCTCGGCCCACACCCCAACCTGTTGCAGGACGGGCATTTCCTTGGCAAGCACATTGCTCAATTCGCCGCGATTCTGCTCAATTGAGCGCAGCACCCGATCTGCCTGTTGATCAAACATCTCGACCACCTCCTTCAGCATCGCCCGCGCCCGGGCGTGACTGCGCAGATAACGAGACTCTTCGCGCATCTGCTCGGTCAACGTCCGGCCAATGATATTGGCCAGAAACACGGTATGAGGTCCGAGATCCGGATAACGCCACAGCGGTCGGGCCTGGTCAGCACCTTGAAAAGAGAAGTTCGACACGACACCGTCTGGATAGGTCGTCTGCCGGGGCTCGAAGACTACTTGTTCGCGTACAGCCTGCATAAGCGGCTTGGACACCTGGTCCAGCACTCGATCGTAGCCCCGACGCTCGCCCGCATCATCTGTAATCACCGCTGAGATCGGCAGAATCACAGGATCCGGGATCACGCCGTCGCGTCGCAGTACGTCGTTGACCAAAAACCGGTGTACACGGCCGTTACCATCAGCGAGTGGGCGGATATAGACGAAACCAAAGGCTGCAACTGCGCTGCGCATCACCGACGACTGGCCTTGGGTCCTTTTGAGGAACACCCTTAGCCCTTCCAGCATCGCGCCGATCTCATCGGCCGCACTTTCACCACTTGGTCGCGGGATGCCGACACCAGCTTGGCTTCGTCAATGGCATCGACGTAATTGCCGCCCAAGCGCTCGGGCACGACCAGAGTATTTCCCGTCAGCCATTCATACAGAAACGCAGCACGACGCGCGTATTGTCCAGTAGGTTCGGCCGCTATCCAGTCCTGGACGAAACCAGGCCCTGTATTCTCGAACAGACGGGCAAGGAACTCCAGATGGGGACTTCATGGTGCAGATGGAACTGCAGATGCGCGGCAGGCTTCTCATCCGGTCGCATCGCTTCCGGGTAGGTTTCCAGGCGGAAGCCGTCGTTGACTTGAGTTGCGCGTCGTCCGCCCACTTGGCTCACCCCGACAGCCGTCCCAGAGGATGCACGCCATAGGCTTGTATCAGCCAGGCGGCGCCTATCGGGTCTGCGGGCAAATCGGTCATCAAGGGGCCTCCGCGGGCAAGACGGGTTTCACGGGTTTAGAAATGATGGCGTGCGCCTGATCTTGTCAGCTAACGGTTAAGATTGGATAAAAATGATTAGATCAAAAAAGCTGCGCACAAAAACGATTACCCCTGACAGTCAGCTTGTCTGAGGAAGAGGCTGAACATTCATGACGAGTAGATGCGTTCCCTATCGCCGGACATTGACCTGCTTCTATAAAGCCTGGATGGCGATGATCTGCGCGCTTCTCATCGCCTGCCAATCGCCGCGCGAGGCACTGCAACAACTGGCTCAAGAGCACGGCCGACAATTGGAGATCCTGCCGGGACACGCCTTCCCGCTCTTCATAATCGCGCCGCAAACTACAGAAAAGATGACGCGCCTGCGGATCTATCTGGAAGGCGATGGCCATTCCTGGGCGACAGCCACTCGACCCAGCCTGGATCCGAGCCCGCACAATCTGTTAGTGCCACGGCTGGCGGTCGATGACCCCACACCGAATGCGTACCTGGCACGTCCCTGCCAGTTCGTCATGGCCGCAGCCTGCCAATCGGCACTCTGGACCCATCGACGATTTTCTCAAGAAGTGGTCACCCGCCTCAGCCAGGCGCTTGACCAATTAAAACAGCGATATGGCAATAGGGAGTTCGAACTAGTGGGATACTCAGGCGGAGCCGCCCTTGCATTATTGTTAGCGGCGCAGCGCAACGATGTGACCCAGGTTCAAACCCTTGCTGGCAATCTCAGTCCCCGTCTGTGGGCTACGATGAAAGGACTGTCGCCACTCGACGGTTCACTGGATCCGCTGGACTATCGAAAGCGACTCGCCTTATTGCCCCAGCGGCATCTCATCGCAGAAGCAGACCCCATTATTCCAGGCAGCTTAGCGGATAGGTACCAGCAGGCGCTTGGCTCGCCCCTCTCCCAATGCGTCCGTGTGCCAGGAGCAAGCCATGATAGGGGGTGGGAAGCGACATGGAGCCGATGGGTTAAAACTCCGTTGGCACATGAAAATCCTTAGATGAAGAGTGGGCAGGTCGGTTTAAAACATCCGAAGTCCATCCCCCCTTAGTGCCCGACCCTGGCCGACCGCAACGAAAACCTAAAGTTCAACTTATTGCTGGATAATGTTGTAAAGCTTAAAAAAACAACTGTCGCGTCGCATTTTTTAGCGGCTTCTTCTTCATTCAGTCTTTTTATGGTGAATTTTCCTACAAGCATCGTGTAAATTTGCACGCGCTTGAATCAGCCATTCACTGACAAGCTGGCAAGGATGCCCAAAACAGACGCTGATGCGCTGGTTGTTCCTTGCCAGTTTTCTGCCCTGTAAGGATACTGCTTTGAACATTTCCCACCTGCGCCGCTCGTTGTTGGCGCTGTCCGTCGCGGCTGCCACTGCCACTGCCCATGCCGCACCCGCACTCGATCTCAACCACGACCTGAGCACAGGGGCATACAGCAGCTCCGGTGATGTTTTCAATAACGCCACCTTCACCGGTACGTCGAAAAATGCAGGGGTAGAGCTGACCAACGTGACCCTGGCGGGCAACCTGGTCAACCAGGGCAAAATCAACCTGACGGCGGCAAACCCCAGCGACATCCCGGCCGGTATCTCCATGACCCTCAATTCCACCGTCGCTGGCGACCTGGTAAATGAGGGTGACATGACGGTGAGCGGCAACGGCGCCATGGGGCTGGACCTGTATCTGGCGAATATCGCGGGTGAAGTGAACAACAACGGCAACATCACTGTGACCGGCGAGAATGCCAATGGCATGATGATCACCTCGACCCAGGCGCGCATCAATAACTCGGGCACTATCACCGCTCGCGGCATCGACTCCGCAGGTATCGAGATCGAAAACGGTCGCTTTACCGGTCAGATGGCAGGCGCTCCCCTCGAGAGTGATATCAATAACAGCGGGACTATCTCCGCCGACGGCGTCGGTATCCACTTTCTCAGTCTCGACACCTCCGGCGGTTTCGACAACCTCTCCATCAGCCAAACAGGTGGCTTGATCGAAGGCGGCACCGCAGCGATCCTCGTGGAGGACGATGCGTCTCCTACGTATTTCTACTGGCACGGGGGGCAAGTAAAGGGTGATCTGTTGGGCCTCAGCGGTGTGCTGGTGCGAGGGGACGCGATGTTCGATGGCTCGACTATCCGCACCGGCTACGTCGATATTGGTGACGGCCGCCTGACGCTGCTTCGCCCGCAGACCACGATTGTGGGCGACCTCGACCTGGACAGCGACACCGCGCGCTTGCGCCTGCTGCTGGACAACAACACACTGCCCAACACGCCGATTCTGAAAGTCACCGGCAATACCTACTTCTCTCAAGGCAGCCAGATCGAACTGCAGGCTCGCTCCGACGACTTCCGCACGTCGGCCCAGGGCACCCGCTATACCCTCCTCAACTCTGGCACTTGGGAAGAGCCGCAGAACCTGTCCGTGGTTTCCTCCTCGGCGCTGCTTGAGGTGAGGAACTTCGGCATTGAAGGCCAGGACGTGAAAGCACTGGTCGCTACCCGCAGTGATGAGGTGATCACGCAAGACCTGCTGGATGCCCGTGGTTCGAGCAACGCGGTGAACGCCATCAATCCGTTCAAGAACACGGTCATGGGCCAGATGGACGAAAGCGACCCGGTATTCCAGAGCTTCGCCAACGCCGCCACCAGTGAAGAGCTGGCCAAACTTGCCGAAACCCTGGCCCCGGACGTCAGCCGGGGGGCGATCAACGCCGCCACCAACAGCCAGAACCTGGTCGCTGGTGCCATCAACCGCCGCGCCAGCAAAGGGCGTAGCGGTCTGTCCTCCGGTGACGTCCTGGCAGAACAAGGCGTATGGCTGCAAGCGCTGTCCAGCGATGCCAACCAGGACAGCCGCCACGGTGTCGACGGCTACGACGCCAACACCAACGGCATCGCCGTGGGTGCCGACGGCAAGCTCAACGCCGATACCACCTTGGGCCTGGCTTACAGCTACCTGACCAGCGACGTCAAATCCGACCTGGGCAACAAAACCGACGTCAGCGGCCACGCACTGACCCTGTACGGCAACTGGACCCGTGACAACTTCTTTGTCGACACCTCGCTGATGTATGGCTGGAACGACAACGAGTCCAAGCGCTACATCGCCGGTACCCGCGCCAAGGCCGACTACGACAGTGAGATCTTCGGCGTCAACGCACTGGCAGGCTACACGTTCCAGCTCGACAAGCAGTGGCTGCTGGAGCCACAGATCGGTGCGCGCTATGCCAACGTATCGATGGATTCGTACCGTGAAAAAGGCAGCTCAGCCGCCCTCAACGTCGGCAGCCAGCGCTATGAAATCGGCGAAATGGGCCTGGGTGCTCGTCTGGCGGCCGCTTTTGACGTAGGTGTGGGCAGCCTGGAACCGGAAGCCAAGCTGATGGCCTGGCACGACTTCATCGGCGACAAGGCCGGCACCACCTCCACCTTCGTGCTCGGCGGTACGCCATTCACCACCACAGGCGCAACGCCCGCGCGCGACAGCTATGAGCTGGGGCTGGGCGCGAACTACCGCGTAGGCGCGTGGAGCGTGGGAGGGACGTACAACTACCTGACCAGCAGTGGTTTCGACGCCGACACCTTCACGGCGAACGTGCGTTACGACTTCTGATCAACGTCTGCGTCTGAAACAACAAAACCCGCCAATGCGGGTTTTGTTGTTTCAGGCTGAGGGTAAAGCTCGTAGCGCCTGGCGTCGATGAATCAGAACCGTCCCAGGCCGCAACAGCCTCTGCGCAGAAAAGCGCTATCGATACCCTGTCGGCATTACTCTACCGAACAGGGAACAGAGCGTTGCGGAGAAACCTCACTCCCACTCTATTATCAATAACGTCCAGACCTGCCTTTAATACTGAATGCTAATGAAACTATTATTTAAAGTACCATGAAAAGTACCATTGCATACGCCGCCATATTGATTAAAGCAGCGTCTACCTAGCATCCTAGCTAGCATGCCCAAGAAATACAGCTCCCCGTCCGGCCTCAAGAAATGCTATCAAGGCGTGGTTGGACTTATGACACCTTCGCCACATTTGCGTGCTGAGCAGTGCTGATCCCTTCGGCCAGACGTGAAGGAATACACTGTCCTATGCTGGACTCAAGGTGACCACGAGCTTGGATGGAGCCACTTAAATGCGTCATCTAATGCCGGGACACCAGCGCGACAATTGGACCCAGCTGAACCGCCCTGCATCGAATCTCGCAACGCAGACGGGCACAGCGTGTACCGCAATGAAGAAATCCCCCGTGTACGAGGGTCATCCTATACCTGTCAAAGTGGTGGTGTTCGACTAGGGCTCAATCTGCAGCGCCTTTCCCACACGCCGTCGGAAAACCATCGAAAAATCCCGATCTACGTCATTCCGCAGCCCGAAAATCGAGTGGACCGAGGAATATTAAGGTGCCATCGTCCACCTCTCAAGGCTAAACGTTGCTACCCAAACCTCCCGAGAGCATGATGCTGAAGATGTGCGTAGGGCTCCCACCTCTGTTGCAAACTTAACTGCCTGAGTGCGCAGCCAAGGACAGAGAGTAGGAAAACGAAAAGAATCACTTTAAGCAAAGGACTGGTTTAAGCATGTATATACAAAGAGTGCAGATTGAAGAAGGCTTTTTAGACGGCTTAGATGTAGAGTTCACCTCAGGATTAAATGCAGTAATTGGTGCAAGAGGAACAGGTAAAACGTCACTAATAGAAATAATTAGGTTTTGCCTCGATGTAAACAGCACCACGTCGGAGACCACTAGACGAAGTAAAGACCACGCTCTATCAGTTCTCGGCTCTGGCCAGGTGACTGTAACACTCGTAGACGGCGAAAATACTATTTTAGTTAGCCGTACAGCCAGCGATGCGGCACCTAGAGCAACGGCTCAATATAGAAAACCCGTAATCTTCTCGCAAACCGAAATTGAAACTGTGGGACTTGAGGCAGCAGGTCGACTCAGATTACTCGATGGATTTGTGAAAGCGCGACCGGACACTGACACTCAAGAGAGAGAGTTGATCACAGAGTGCCGTACTTTGACACAGCAGGTCGAGCTGTGTAGAAAAGAAATCGACGACTTTGAACAAACTCAAAAAGCACTACCCGCATTAAGAGAAGAACTGAAACTAATAATCCCAGCAGAGGAAAACGTTTCAAAAAGCTCTGAGACCCTCCAACAAAAAACAAACTTGCTATCCGTACAGGCTACTACGATATCCAGCGTAAGTGTAATGCTAGAGCAAGTAACGCGCATTAAAAATAATGTAGCTAGCTGGAGCCATGAAATAAAAAGAGGCATCGATAATGCACCTGTAAACTCAGCAGAATTTGAGCACGCAGCGCTAGTGTTATTAAAACCACTTCTGGAAAGAATCGAGGGTGTGAAAGGCAGACTCGGAGCAGAACTAAACGAGGCAGTAAGCATATATCATGAGCTGGACGGCGTAATAACCAACTTCACAGGCAACAAGGTAATCTTAGAGGACCAAGCCCGCCAGCTAAGACAGGAAGTAGAAAGTCTACAAGCAGGCTCTGGAAGCGTCCTCAGAAAAGGACAAGAAATTCGGGAAAAAATAGCGAAACTTGAATCAATAACATCCTATTTGACTTCGAGAAAGACAATACTCGCCCAACTCATAGGAAAAAGATCTGAAGCACTCGATAAACTTGACAAAATACGCGAGGAACGTTTTGCCGCTCGCTCTGCAGCAGCAGATTGGCTGAATAAAATTGTTGCGCCGAATATTAAGGTATCCGTCTATAGAAATGGGCAGTCCAAGGGATTTTCTGCGGCCATTTCAGAAGCGCTTAGAGGAAGTGGCCTTAGATATGCTGATGCGGCAGACGGCATAGCAGCGAACTTGAGCCCCCGCGCTTTGCTTGAGGCTGTCGATAACTTTGATGTGGGGCTAATCGAAGACGCTGCTAGCATCACTTCGGATAGAGCATCTCGCATACTTTTGCACTTAAAAAGTTGCGAGCTAGGTGACTTATGCACTATAAATATTGAAGACGAAACTTCTCTACAGCTACTGGACGGAACCGATTACAAGGACATATCAGAGCTATCGACCGGCCAGCGCTGCACGGTAGTACTTCCATTAATCCTATCGCACATGAACCGAATGTTGATTGTGGACCAGCCTGAGGACCATATCGACAATGCATTCATTGCAGAAACCCTGATTAAAGTTATCTTATCAAGGGGTGATCAGGGACAAATCATTTTTTCTACTCACAACCCTAATATTCCCGTGTTAGGTGATGCGGACCTAGTCCTACACCTAGGGTCAGATGGTCGTCGAGGGTTTAGACTTTCATCAGGACCGTTAGAAAATATAAGTATTGTAAATGCAATCAGCACAGTAATGGAGGGTGGCGCCAAAGCTTTTAGTCAGCGAGCTAAGTTCTACGGGGAGCATATAAAATAATGACCCGAGAGGAAGCGCTAATCACTCTATCGAATGGCAATTCGCATGCTAGATTTACAGCAATGCGAGCTTTAGAGCGTTTGGCACTTGACACAGACATCCAAACATTATTAAAAATAAAAGCAGCAGAAACAGACTTAATCCTAATTAGACGAATTGAACGCTTGATCACTAACCTCGGAACCAGTAGATCTATCGAAACTTTCGAAATCGACCCTACCCCTCCTGAAGTTAGAAAAAAACTCCGTGCAGAAGCTATTGAGTGGGTGGCGGGACTTCTGCTTCATGAGATAGGCTCTAAACTGGGTCTTTTAGCTAGTACCGTTTCTAAAGAATTAGCCAACTATGCTGATTCAGACACAAAAAGACGCATCGAACATTTACAAGACACATTTGATGGAATTGAAGAACTTAAAAAAGCCACTTCTGTACCTAAACCGGTCGAAATGGATCTTCCGACGTTAGTTAGTGACTTAGTAGAGCTCGAAGCTACAGACAAAGAAATTGAAATTTCACTTGTAGGTCGAACTCCGTTGATTATTTTCTGCGACAGGGGTCTTTTGAAGCTGGCATTATGCAATGGTATTAAAAACGCAATTGAAGCATCTCTATCTATTGCCAGTGCAGAGAGAAAAGCTTCTGTAGTGGTGAGCTGGGGGCAGACAGATATTGATAACTGGATTAGTGTCATTGATAACGGCCCCGGCCTACCAAGCAATGTCACACACTCATTCACTCTGGGCGAAACAAGCAAGCCTGGGCATTTAGGCTTCGGACTGGGTATAGCGAATCAGGCAATTGAAACGCTACATGGTACTGTCGAGCTCCGTAACTCTGGATCAGATGGAGCTGTTTTTGAATTGAGATGGAGCTTGAACGCATGAAAATATTAATTGTAGAAGATGACGTGGAATTTGTTGGGGAAATACAGTCTCGAGTAACCGCAATATGCCGAGAGCCTTCATATACGATAGCGGGAAGCTTCCAAGAAGCAACCAGCGCAATTGAGTCTGATTTTTTTGATCTGATATTTCTGGACTTGAAAATACCTACGGTACCGGGCGGGATGGATAGTGATCCCCAGCATGGGCGAAATCTACTAGACATTGCTATCGCGAATGCGCCGGGCACGCCAGTATTTATGCTTACGGGGTCATCCGCTGAACAGTTCCTTTCCGACATGATGGCTCTAAGCCACCAGGTAGACATATGGGGCCAAGGTAAACTCCTACCGCTTATAGGATTTCAGCCCAAGCATCGACTCGATATGTTGGATGATAAAATCAAACCATATATAGATGCATTTGATAGTGTTTGCGAGGTGGAGCTAGACCTGTCGTGTGAGATATCCACTCCGACAAACAGACTGATAAGGATCTTCACTGCATCTGTCGGTGGAGTATTCTGCAAGGTTGCGAGAATAAACAGCGGATTGTCTGTCGCATCCGTTTATAAACTTGAGGTTAATGATGGAAGTGGGAGCAGGATTCACAACTCAATTGCAAAAATTGGCCCACCCTCTGAAATCCAGGATGAAGTTGAGCGACACGATAGATTCATATCAAGATTAGAACCGAATGCTACTCCGCGTAAGGTGGCAGTATTAGCCCATGGCGCTAAGAAGACTTCCGGCGTATTTTATAGCTTAGCATCAGCATCCGAATTAAACGGTTTTTCGTTTATAGAAAATGATTCACTTGCTCTAATTGAAAGATTGAAAGATTGCGTTCATCCTTGGACAGTATCTGCCACTCAACGTAGAACTACAGTCAAGGATATTCGAAGAGCCTTTATCGATGACGATGCTTTTAAGGCTGTATCGCATCTCATCGCCAATGACTGGACGGAAAAATTTGAGACCAATCCCATCTATGTGATGTGGGGGTGTGTACATGGCGACCTACATGGCCTAAATATTCTCGTATCTCCAGGCTCAATTCCGGTATTGATTGACTACGGCGATGTTGGAGAGGGGGCGCTTAGTACTGATGCGATTACCTTTGAACTCAGCGTATTTTTTCATCCTGAAGGTCCGTATAAAAATATCGAATGGCCAAGTGAAAGCACAGCACTATCTTGGGGGCAGCCAGAGTTTATAGACGATCAATGCCCAGCTCCCGAGTTTTTCAGTGAGTGCCGTAAATGGGCAGAAACGGTATCCGTGGGTAAACGCGAACGGGCGGCCGTCGCGTACGGTTATTTAGTCAGGCAGCTAAAATACGAAAACTGTAATATTACGAGAGTGAACGCGCTATTATCTGGGGTAAAAAAATTATTCGATACCGCATAATATGCGATACAGGAATGTGGCAAAAACTTCCGACGCACTAGGGACTCTAATCACTCTAGCGTCGGAAAGCTTCAAATAAATATCAGTTTTACCTAAAAGCCAGATCAACATCTTTAATACATTGCCTACTGATAAAAAGCCTTCCATATTCAGAAAGATATCATCGATTGATCACTCACGATTCAATATCAAAATCCTAATATGGTGTCGAGGCACGTCTCCATATAGCAGGCTTGTTTCCCTAAACGAAAGGCAACGCACTAAATGTGGGTCAGCCTAGCGTTCAAGGAGAGAGGTGAAAAGGTCTCGAAGAGCTTTGTCGTCAAAGCTCTCCTCACCACTCTTCTTAGACGACGGAAAACTTGGAGAGGAGGCGCGACTGCTACGGTCTTCAATCTCGTATATGCGATCCTCGATGGCTGAAACGGCGCTATTCAAAACAGCGTTCGACACACCGAAACGCGGCGCGAACTTTTTCAGGGCATCAATCCGATCCGACAGAGAGGACTCGCTATCATCCTCGCGAATGCGGCTAGTATTCTCATCGAAATCTTCGAGCACTGCCGCCCGCAAGGCACTGGTAATGTTGGCGGGCAGCCCCTCCGTTGCGTCCACCGCATCGATAAGTGTGGAGAGCATGTCACATGAGCTCCAGCGTATAGTATCCGTGAGCGCCTTTTCTAGGAGCTCAAGGAACTCCGCCTCGTAAATGAACTGGCGACCATAGCCCCTGTCACTTAGCCGGCAAAATAAGTCGATCAGAGCCTCCCCATCTGACCATGCACCGAAGCCTTGCTGTGGATTGCGGACAATCACCATGATGCTTTCGGCAAATAGCTGATCGTTCGTGAGCTGCCACCAATCCATCAGCATTCGGAGCCGCTTGGAGTTTGCGGCATCATTGTATTCGAGCGAGCGGACGTCCCCAGCTCGCGGACGCCAGTGTGGACGCGTTTCGATCATCCCCAGCATGCCAACGCAGGCTCTGGCGATCTTCGTTTGATCGACTTCGCTGAGCCCGTCCGGATGCACGAAGTCCCACAGGCGCGACAACCAGTCGATGGAAGCCGCAGTGGGAACAAGGCGAATAAGAAGGTCAGTGTCCAGCAAGTATGTTGAGAGATAGTCCTTAAGTGAAGGGTTGAGAAAAGAGACGATTGGGCCGCTGATGTTGACTATGCTGACAAAGCTACCTTCCAGAATGCGAAGGGCTTCTTCGAAATCCTTAGGTCCATGTGCCAGACCGTAGGCAGTGCTTATCGCGGTATGCAGGGTCTCGAAAGAGGAGCGAAGAGTGGCGAGGTAAACCCCGTATTCCGCGAGGAAAAACATCGCCATCAGGAGGTGCCTGCATCGATGATCAATGTGCATCCGGAAAGCGGTATCCCAAATCTGGCTAGGATTGTTCAGGGCGCCGATAAAAGCTGCGGAATAGTTTGCGGGTTCAATATCACCGATGCGAAATGCATCGGTCATGGCCTCAATGACACGTGGGTTATAGTTCTTGTGATCAACAATTTCCGCGAGCTTATTGCTTTCCAATAGCGCCAGGATATGGGACTGCGGTGTCTCTAGTACTAGAAGATGATTGTAGAGAATCCGCGCCTTGATCCGGCGGGTATAGATGCCAACATCAAGCACGTACTTCGTCACATCGAGGCGCTGGTCACCAAGATGTTCGGAGACTCTCCGGGCTTCCTCAAATATGTAACCCCTCGTCGTCAGTATAAAACGGGCGTTCGGTGAGCGTCGTACGCGGCTCATAAACCGCGCTAGATCAGAATCCTTGTGCGCTAGAGCTTGTCGGTCAAGAGAGACTTTTCCTAAGAAGTCGTCGAAGAGGAATACCTGCTTTTTGCTGTCGGTAATGGCAGCGAAGCCGTCCTCCAGACTGCGGATGGGAACGAGCTCCCACTGCTCGCTCAGGAAGGTGTAGCAAAGCATCTCGGCCAGGGTCGTTTTGCCAACGCCCGGTGGACCAGAGATGATGAGAAGCCGATGTTTCTCTAGTGAAGCTAGTGATTCGTCGAAACTGGGGTTTGATGCATAGACGCGAACCTTTTGTTCGATGTCTTCCTTCGTGAACGCTGCAAAGGTGTGGGCCGCCGCATGTACGACCCGCTCCAAAACACCCGCTCCCGAGAGCCACAGTTTGATGTGCGACTTGAGGATGTCTGGATACTTCCGGAGAAGGCCGTTGATGTCCCCTGGACCAAAAATATCCGCTTCAGACTTCAGGCTTGTCCCTATGAGCGAGGCGAGCTTGCCCTTGCCAAGCGGAGTGAACTTACAGGAGGTCGCAAGAATATATCGGGTGGGAGCCAGCTTATCGATGGACAAGCGCTCACGTTTCATCGCGCCCATCAGTTGGCTGAACGGCGAACCTTCGTAATGCTTCGCCTGGAGGATGACGTTACCACTGGCCTGCGCGTGCCGACCGTCAATGCCGCCATCTGGCCCTGCACTGAATGCCTCGAAGCGAAGTTCCTCTTCTTTTCCGATGAGATCCCGGACCAGGTCCTCAAAGTCCGCCGATGAGAGATTTCTAAAGTCATAGTTCATGCGGCAGTATCGTCCATTAAAAATTTCGCTCCTATCAACTGCTGTCAGCACACACGCAGTGCGGCGGCTAAGCGAGCAGATCCTCAAGCACAGAATCAGATCTGGGGAAAACTGGATGCAACGATTCGCCGAAATTAGGCGTTCTGGTACTACTCGCGCGCTCCAAACGCAAGGGATAGCTGGTGTAACAAAATAGCCAGTTCTGCTGGGCTGCCTTCGCGGAGCACGTCGGCAAGTAGTTCAGCCGCGTATGCTGGGTCAGCACGGAGCTGCTCGGACATTGCTTCACTGTGCGGTCGATCTTTCATCTGGTCCTCCCCCTAACGCATAGTGACCTGCGCGCTCAAGCCAACCAATAGCATACGTTGAGTAATTGAGCGACGGCATCGTTCTCAAAATATTCCGAGGGGCAGCCAAACGCCTATCAGTCTTTGTGGATTGCACAATCCAATAGCTGTTCAGAACTAGGAATTACCTGTGAGCTTTGACAATCGCTCCCATCTTCACTCCTACAGCCACCTGCAACCTCCGAAACTCCATCATCACACTTTCCACATCAATTGCGTTCGCGCCTTCTCCACGCTTCTCTGCAAGCCAGAGTTTTAACAGACCAGCAACCCGCCCGAGGTCGCCACTCACCTTGGCCAAGTCACCCACGGCGGTCAGGTCAACGACCGACCGAATGGGCGTGTTCATGCCTATGGCGCGAAGGTAGCCTGATCGGGACATGCCAGCTTCTTTGGCCCTATTCGTGATCACCGCCTTTTCCTCGTCAGTGACCCAAACCTCGATTGGCTTGCCGCGTCGGCGAGCCGTTGTTTTTTCTTCGGTGCCACCTGTCATGGGTGCTCCTGCCGTCGCTGTGTTTTTGCTCTTAGACGCGGCAGCGGCTGCACGCCTCGCAGAGCAAGATACGTTGAGCCGAAGGCGAATAAGGGTAAGTGTTGGGAGGGTGTGGGCTTGCCCGCACCCGTACAACACACATCTTGCCGTCTGCCTGGGTGCAATTAAAAGAAATTTATTGCTAATAGTCGTTTCGGCAAAGTCAGTTGCCTTAAATTTCCTTGAGTTGCGTTAATTCTCTCTAAGTTGCCTAGAGCTGCATTAATTCAGGTAAGGAATTGCCTAAAATTGCTTTGAGTTAACTTAATCGACTAAATTTAAATGAATGAATCAAACAGAGCGGAAAAAGTATGAGCGCCGGCCAACTTACCGCGGCCACGCTTAGCTCGTAGCGACGCCGATCCTGATATGGCTAACAACTCCAGCGGTCGCTAGAATCTCCGCTACCCACAATAGATCAAGGTCGAAATGGCACCAAAAGGAGCATGAAAAATGGCTAGAAAAACCCTTTCTGAGCGTCGAGCTGACGCCTGTTCTGAACTAGAGATGGCTAAGGCAAGGCTTGCAAAACTAGACAATGAGGCAGCAGAAAGAATTGCAAGAATTGCAATAAAATCAGGATTAGTTAATCTTGATCTCGCGGACGATCACATCCGGGAAGAATTCGACAGAATCGTGGAAAGGATAAGCAAGAGGAATTGATTATGAAGACAGCTCACCGCATCAGCGCTTTGGCCACTCAACTCAATGAACTGCAAGCCTGCCTCGGCCGAGCCAGTGGGCAATCTAGTAAGCGCATTGCGGAGGCCCAGCGCATCGCGGCCGAGCTAGCTTCTTCACTCGAAGAGTGGCACCTTGAGACGCTGCACATCCCTGAAACTGAGCGTTGCCTCTATCGCACTCATAATCCTTATTACGCAGCCCACTGACGCCGCGCACCAACTTATAAAAAGCTCACTTCAGTGGGCTTTTTTCGTCCGCAAAACGCATCAAACCGGACAGCCAACTCTTCTTCCTTACAAAAGAAAAAACCTAGAAAAGCCAGAGAGTTGCCATCATTAAAAGGGTTGATTAACGGACAGTTTCCGGACGCAACTTATTGCAATCTATGCGGATAGACTATTATCCGCATATTCAAAACAACGACATATCGGAGAATAATCAAAACTCAAGCTACTACAAAATTAGGTATTCGGTATGGAAATAGAATCGCAAAAAACGTCAGTTTATGTCGCTCGGATATTCGGCCGAGGCGCGGCGCTAGCTGTGGCAATGGCAACCACAAGCCTTGGTGTAGTTCTCTATATGACACCTGCCCCGGCTTACGCCATCTACTGCTCTAACTGCTCGACGTTCTATCAACAGATGTTCGAGTACGCCGAGCAGGTCAACACGGCGCTGAACACCGCCGAGCAACTGCAAACGCAAATTCAGCAGTACCAAAACATGGTCACGCAGGGCACGGGGTTGCCCGATTCGATGTTCGGCAGCATCGCGGCTGACTTGAAAAGCGTGGTCAACATCTACAACCGCTCGCAGGTCTTGGGCCGCCAAATCCAGAATATGGATTCGCAGTTCAACACGGCTTTTCCTGGTTTCGAGTCCTACCTGAATCAAGCAGCAAACTCGGCACAATTCCCGGCACGGAATCGTTATCAGAAGTGGTCTAAACAAGGCAGCGACAACGTAAAGACAGCACTTGAGGCGGCAAATCTCAATACCAGCACGTTCGAGTCTGAAGACACTCAGCTTAATCGCATGGTGTTCCGTTCGCAGTCAGCCGTAGGCCGCATGCAAGCTATTCAGGCGGGCAACGAAATTGCTTCCCAGAACGTGCAGCAACTGCAAAAACTGCGCGATCTGATGGCCACCCAAATCAATATGCAGGGCAACTACATGGCCCAGCAAGGAGATCGGAAGGCCGCTAGCGAAGCTGCGGAACAACAATTCGAGGCTAGGAAAAATAACTGGGGAGCGTCGGAGGATTTCTAACCATGTTTATTTCTAAGATTTTTATTGCTGTGTTGTGCATCGTTTCTGCTCTTAGTGGTGCTTTTGTGTCCGGTGTCGTTGTGTCCGTCAGTGCTGAATGCGTGACTGCTGAACGGCATACGCCGACAGATGCCGATAAAAAATTCGAAGCCCGGAAGAACGACTGGGGTCCATCTGAGGATTTCTAACTATGCAACGTTCAGCACTTCTCGCATTCATCGGTGCGGCGCTATTGTTTTCGGTCGGCACTGCTGCGGCAGCAGGAGACATAACTCAGGGCAATGAAATGAATGGCCTTTTGCGGATGCTGTATGACGCCGCAAGTGAATGGTCACCACGGCTCCAGGGCTATGCACTAACATTACTGGGTTCCCTTGCAATAATTCAGCTGGTGTGGACGTTCATGCCTCTAGTCATGAAACAAGCTGACTTAGGCGAGATTGTCGGTGAGTTAATCCGCTTTTTCATGGCAGTCGGCTTTTTCTACGCCATTATTGAGCATTCCGTTCCTTGGGCGACAGCAGTAGTTAATAGCTTCCGGGAGGCGGCGGGCACGGCCAGCGGTTTGGGCCGAGCACTTCAGCCGGGTGATATGTTCGCAGTGGCTGTCGATTTCTCACGCTCTATCGTAGAGGGAATCTCTGTATTCTCTCCGGGTAAAGCGATCCTCATCGCGATTGTTGGCTGTTTAGTTTTATTGTGTTTCGCATTCATCGCGGCATTCATGTTTGTGACGCTAGTAGAGTCGTATGTCATCATCAACGCCTCGGTGCTGTTCTATGGTTTTGGTGGTTCGCAGTGGACACGCGATTTTGCTATTGCTCCGCTCCGCTTCGTTATTGCAGTTGGCGCTAAGCTGTTCGTCCTAACGTTGATCGTAGGCATTATCGTCACGTCAGCGAAGTCGTGGTTAGCGGCGTATACGAACGACGAAGCGTCTTTGATGACATTGGCGGGCTTGGCTCTGGTATGCGCTTATCTGACTAAAACTATTCCCGAATTGATCGGCGGGATGATTAGTGGCACGTCTATGGGGGGCGGATCGGCAATCGGTGGTATGGCGGCGGCTGGTGCGGCTGGTGCAGCGGCGGCCATCGCAACCATCGCAACAGCAGGTGCCGCAGCTCCTGCGGCGGCAGCGATTGGCGCGGGCGGGACAAGTGCAGGCGCGGCCGGTATGGCTGGCGGCCTTGCTGGTTCGCTCAACTCCAGCATGGCCGCCGGTGCTACCTCCGCCGGTGGGGCGGCGACCTCTGCCGGTGGCATGGCGTCATCTGCAGGCGTTGGCACCAGTACCGGCGGTGGGGCCGCCGCTAAGGGTGCGGGTTCGACCGGTTCGCGTGTAGGCGGCAGCACTGCTAATTCGACACAATCGACTTCACCTCCGCAGCCCAGCAGCGGCGTGCAGCAGGCCGCCAGACAGGCTGGAAAGGCTGCGCAGGGCAACGACGACAAAGACCCGCAGGCGACACCAAAAGGGGGATCTGTCAGCGCCGGTAACGCGCTTTCACAATCGACCAGTGGTGGCGCAAAGATGCTCGGCGTGATGGCCTCGATGGCGGTGCCGGGCATGGAGAATTCGCACTCGCTGTCTCTTGGTGCAGGATCTCCGCCACCTGTTCCCGACGGTGCCAACTCGACCGTTCCAGCCAATGGCGCGGAAACAACCGCGGAAGCTGCACAAACGGAATCTAACGTCATCCGTCCAGCCTCGGACGCAAGCCCCGCTACAAGTCGCCTAGCCTCGCTCAATGTGCCCGGCACGGTCTCAAACAACGACACCTCGGAGAAATAACCATGATGGACATACTGATGTTCGCTGGATTCGTAGTATTCGCATCGACGTTTGCCATCGGCATGTGGGCGCTCGGCCGATGGCTACGTAGCAAGGGCTACGGGCCGCAACTCGATAGGCTAGATCGCCAGTACACGGCCTTGCAGCTTCGAGTAAGCCCGCTCGCCTTGTCGGCTTCCTATCGCATGTTTGTCGGGGCACAGGCTATGAATCGTCTACCTTTGCTGGGCAGCAAGAATAACGCAGCCCTGAATCAGCAGGCGTTGATGGCCATCCAGGCTGTACAGGAGGCACAGAAGCAAGAGACGCCCGGCAAGCGGTGATTGCTGATCTGACCCGCAAAACCCCGCCTCTGTGCGGGGTTTTGCTTTCCAAACGCAGCCTCTCCTGGTCACGTTGACGTACAGGCTTTGCGGGCTACTCGCGATATTTCATTACAGGGCTAATCCCGACTATGCCGGACAACCAAACGGGCTTCGCTATTAGTAATACGCACGCACTTGTCTCAACTCCGTCCGTGCCCCTGTAAGGCGATGCGCTGCGCTCTGAACGATTTTTTGGCTATGTGCACCCACAGAAATCACCGCGCCCTTAAAAAGCATTTTTGACGGCTTCTGCGGCCTTCTGGCAAGCCAAAAAGGGTCTGGAGGCTCCTAGTTCTTCCTTTTTGGTGTCCAGCGGCCGTAGGCCGACCGGCGAGGCCGGACCGCGCCTAAAGCGCGGGCCGCGCCGCGCAGGGACTGAATATCCTGAATATCCTGCTAGTTCCGGGCGGGTGTGGCACGCACCGGGCGTGTGTGAAACGTTTCCGGGCGTGTGTGGCACGCCATCGGGCGGGTGTGAAACGCTCCAGGGGTTGAGAGCACCGCCTTCTTAATGCGATCACCGTCAAGCATAAGCCCAATCCGCCGTAGGTCTTCAGCATCATCCTTGATCCTCTTCCGCGCATTGCGCATGTTTTGACTTGAGACTTGTCCAGCAACCGCCCCAATAACGGTGTCCATATACCAACCGCCTACTGGCACTACTTTGTGGCTCAAAACGTGCCGAGCTACTGCTTGGCTGATGCCGTGCTGGAGCCGGGCTATGGGGGCCGGGTCGTAGTAAAGGCTCAGATCATGTTCAAGGAGCATCATCAGTGCAATTCCGAGCCGCACCCGCCATAGGTTGCGCTCTCCTCCTGACAGAGGATCGGGACGTGTCATAGGTGAAGGGATAACGTGGTCAATCAACCCGCCGATGATGGGAAAATCAAATTGCGGCGTTTCAATTGTGATCGTTGCAGCCCGAAGTTCGGCTAGCAGCTTTTCGAGCTGTGAGAAGCTGTAGCGGCTATCGGAAAGTGTCTTTCTCACTCGCGCAGGATCTACCAGAAGTTCTACGCCACCATCGGAGACAGGCCGTCGACGTTCTGCGCAGTACAGGACCGCTTCCAATACATCCGCGTGTCTCTGCCCTAACCGACCTGCCACGCGGCAGCGCCCAAATGATGTCTCTGCCCAATCACCTTCGCGCAGCCGCGGGCGCTGGCTAGGCTGATAAAGCATCACTCTGGCCTGTGCGATAGTACTGGTGGGGACCACGGAGTTACCACCGCTCATCGTCACCTCCGTTTGCGACTTGCAGAGGGCTCCCTTTCCTCACTTCCGCCAGTTCAACCGGCACAAGAACGCCGCCTTCCTGACGCTGGTACCACTGATCGAGCGGGGTGGCATCGTAGTTCTGTTTGCTAACACCAAAACGGACAAAAAAACTGCGCCTGTCATTGCCAATAGCCTGTCGCTCATAGGTGCGGTCACTTAGTCGATTTGCTTCGTCCTCGGTCATCTTGGCCACGAAGCCGCACCAACGGGCGTTATCGATAAGAGCTGATGCACCACGCGCTGCCTGCTGCTGATCGGTTTGCCCATCGCGGGCGCTACCCTTGCTGACATGATGAAGGTACAACACCGATGCTCCCGTGTTGGCAGCAACGTGCTCAAGCGTAGCGACAAGCCGCGCCATGTCACCGTTGCTATTCTCGTCACGGTCGTGAATCCTGCTGAGTGTGTCCAGTACGATCAACCGGGCACCGGCGCAAAAATCGGTGATCCGGGCAAGATGCCGATCATCCATTACGTTCAGCCGCTTACCCATTATTGGCTCGAGGGTAAGGTTTATTGCGATGGATTCACGTGCCTGCTGATTCAGGTGCCGACCGATGGCATGAATCCGGCGCACCAGTGCGGCTTCTGGGTCTTCTCCTGCAAAGTAGACGACGCGGCCAGCACATGCTGGGGCAAGCCCTACAAGATCCCCGCCCGCAACGCTGCATGCGATGGCCATTGCAGCTTCCAATGCCCAAAAGCTCTTGCCTGTGGCTCCTGGGGCTACCAACGCTCCTACTGTTCCAGCAAGAAAACCCGGCCAAATGAAGTCTAGAATGGGAGGCTCGTTCTCGAACGCAGCCCGCAAGTCAATCGCCACAATTCAGGCCCCCATTCCTGGTCGGGGAGCCGGGCCACTGCCCTTGCATGCATCAATCCATTCTTCGACCTCGCACAGATCCCACACGACCTTGCGGCTACTGAGCGCAATCCGGCGAGGGAATTTTCCCTGCTTTTCAAAGTTGTAGATCGTGCGCTCGCATAGCGGAATCATTGCCAGCAACTGTTTCTTGCTGATCAGTATTTTGCTCTCTTTTCTCGATTCTTTTTCCACACCGAATACCCCATTCCGTCATCACTCGAGGTTCGATTATTGCCCCACATTTCCTGTATTTTCCAGCAAATTTCCTGAATTTTCCCATCAAAATCAATAAGTTAACTGTCCGACTAACGTCTAGTTTCGGGACAGACGCAGCCACGCAATGTCTTGTTTTATCGGCAGTTTTATTGTATGCGTCCGGCCAACACACCTTCCTGACCCCGACGCCAAAGGCGATGGTGTCCACCTGATTTAAGTGGACACCATTTCTAGCCTTTTAAGCGGGTCTTTCATGCAGCCACAACGCCGTTCTTACT
>NZ_JAGDEZ010000032.1:0-67342 GCF_017498305.1 Pseudomonas sp. OA65 | reverse complement strand
GTCCACCATCAATCCCTGTGGGAGCCGAGCTTGCTCGCGATGGCGGTGGGTCAGTTTGCAGGGATGTTGGATGGGCTGCCGTCTTCGCGAGCAAGCCCGCTCCCACAGGGTTCCGAGGTATTCACGGCATTGGAGTCCACCATCAATCCCTGTGGGAGCCGAGCTTGCTCGCGATGGCGGCGGGTCAGTTTGCAGGGATGTTGGATGGGCTGCCGTCTTCGCGAGCAAGCCCGCTCCCACAGGGTTCCGAGGTGTTCACGGCATTGGAGTCCACCATCAATCCCTGTGGGAGCCGAGCTTGCTCGCGATGGCGGCGGGTCAGTCCATGAAGAGGCCAGATGCATTCAGCGCCACGCCATAGCCTTCGATGAACTCCTGCGGCATGCGCTTGGGCCGGCCAGTGGTCAATTCGATGCAAACGAAGGTGGTCTGGGCCCGCAGCAGCGTGGTGTTGTCGCTGGGACGGACCAGTTGGAAATGCCGGGTCATTTTCAGGCGCTGGTCCCAGTCGACGATCCAGGTCGCCAATTGCAGCTCGTCGCCTTCATAGGCGGCCGCCAGGTAATCGATTTCATGCCGCACCACCGCCATGGCCCGGTCCAGGCGCCGGTACTCCACCAGATCCAGGCCCAGGCGCTGGGAATGGCGCCAGGCGCAGCGCTCGAGCCAGGTGACGTACACCGCATTATTGGCGTGGCCCAGCCCGTCGATGTCTTCGGCATTGACCTGAAGATCAATGATGAATGGCGTTGCCCGATCCCAGCCCATGCCCCTCTCCCGGTCGAATTTGGATCGGGGCAGTGTACCGGATGCTCAAGCCGATTGCCGCGCTTGCAGGCTGCGACCGGCCAGCAGTGATAACACGCCATCAATGACACGAGGATCGGCCAGCACCCGCTGATGCCCGCCCTGCGGCAGTCGCAGCAAGCGACTGTCGAACCAGGCCTCATGAATCAACTGCGACTCCTTGACCGAAACCGACGTGTCGTCCTCGGCATGGACGATCAACCCCGGCACGTCCAGCTGATAATGCGCTACATCCATCTTCGAGGCAGGCATGCCCACATCGTTTTCCACCTGGCGAATGAAGGCCGAACGCGCCTTGGGCGGCAAGCCCATCATCCGGGAGAAACCGCGCAGCACCCCAAGAATGCGCGCAGGCGCGGCGATGCTGACCAGCGTCTCGGTACGCAACCCCAACTGGACGGCCAACATGGCACTGGCGCCGCCCATGGAATGCCCGATCACCGCCTGCAATGGTGGCAATTCTGCGGCAGCTTCGAGCATGGCCCGGGCGAACAACAGGACATTCGCCTCGCGACCCGGCGAGCGACCATGGGCCGGGCCGTCCAGCGCCACCACCGTGTAACCGGCGTCCACCAGGGCGGTGATCAGCGCCGCGAACTGGGTGGGCCGCCCTTCCCAGCCGTGCATCAGCAGGACTGCCGGGCCTTTGCCCCAGCGCAAGGCCGAGAGACCGAAGCGCAAGGTGACGCGCTCGGACGTCGCCAGCAACGGCAACTCCCAATCCCGCGGCGGCAAGTTTCGAGGGCGCATGAACAGCGAGCGCATCTGTTTTGCCACCAAGCCCGGAGCTACCCAACCCAGCGTGCCATTGACGCTACGAATCCAGCTCAACCTGTCCATCGCTCATCTCCAGGGCTTGCGCCTCAGTTCAACGCACCGCCGACTTGGCGGCACGCAGCAAACGATCCGATAACTCTCCCGGGCCCAACGCCCGTGCCAGGGCCAGGCCACCGACCATCAACGCGATATCGGCCAAAGCCTTGTCGGCGTCCTCCGGGCTGGCCGCCAATTGCGCGACCATCAACTCGATGTGCTCATTGAGCACCTCACGAAACGCCTCCGGCAGCCGCCCGAGTTCACCGACCGACGCCGGGATCGGGCAGGCTTGCTCGGTGGAATCGCGGTGCTTGCGGGACAGATAGAACGCGGCGACCAGGGCGCGTCGCTCTTCGCCTGTCAGCTCGCCGTCCATGTCGGCGATCAAGCCGCGGCGGCGATTGAGCAGTTGCTTGAAGGCCTCCAGCATCAAGGCATCCTTGCTTTCGAAATGAGCGTAAAAACCGCCCACCGTCAGCCCGGCTGCGCCCATCACCTCGCCCACGCTCGGCTCTGCCGGCCCACGCTGAATCAGCGCATCGCTGGCGGCCTTGAGAATGCGTTCACGGGTTTGTGCCTTTTTATCGCTCATCGTTGCCTCCGAATATTACGATTGAAATATTATCCATGTAATAATTTTCCGCAAGCGGAAAATTCGACCGCTGGTCAGAAGTGTTTTCAAGGATAGGAAATTGGCCGAACGCCAGACAAACAAAAGGGCCATTCAAGAATTGAATGACCCTTATAAAATCCCGCAGAGCGGGTAATCGTGGCGTCCCCTAGGGGACTCGAACCCCTGTTACCGCCGTGAAAGGGCGGTGTCCTAGGCCACTAGACGAAGGGGACACAAACCTTCTAACGTGATCAGTGCTGAGAACTGATCGCTTCAAGGCCGGTGTGGCCAGACCTTGAAGTGTAAATTGGTGGAGCTAGACGGGATCGAACCGTCGACCTCTTGCATGCCATGCAAGCGCTCTCCCAGCTGAGCTATAGCCCCGGATTTTTCGCCTCGCGGCGGAGCGACATCTTGCAACATCGCTTCTGTAAAACTGGCGTCCCCTAGGGGACTCGAACCCCTGTTACCGCCGTGAAAGGGCGGTGTCCTAGGCCACTAGACGAAGGGGACGCAAACCCTTCTATACAACTGATCAACGCTGAGTGTTGATCGCTTCAAGGCCGGTGTGGCCAGGCCTTGAAGTGTAAATTGGTGGAGCTAGACGGGATCGAACCGTCGACCTCTTGCATGCCATGCAAGCGCTCTCCCAGCTGAGCTATAGCCCCTCATCGCTGAGGACGGGGCGAATCTTAAGGGCGTATCGGAGGGCTGTCAAATTTATTTTCAACAAAATTGAAAATTTTTTGCCGGGATAACAATCACTTACCGACAAACCCCGGAAAACCGGGGTATGTCCTGCCTCGTGGAGCGCTTAGGCGATCGCGCCCAGCAGTTTTTCCCACTCCTTGTTTTCCTTCTTCGACACGCCACCGAGCAGATCGATGGCCTGGCGCAGGCGGAAACGGGTCAGGTCCGGGCCGAGGATTTCCATCGCATCGAGCACCGACACCGAGCTGGCCTGGCCGGTAATGGCGGCAAACATCAGCGGCATGGCATCGCGCAACTTCCACTCCAGCGACTCGACCACGGCCTGGATGGTCGCGGTGATGCTGTCCTTCTCCCACTGACGCAGGCTTTCCAGCTTCCACAGGATCAGTTGCATCAACTGGCGCACCTGATCGCCGGAAAGCTTCTTGGATTCGAACAGCTTCGCGTCCGGCGTCACGCCACCGGCGAAGAAGAAGCCGGCCAGTGGGGCGATCTGGCTGAAGGTCTCTACCCTGCCCTGCACATGGGGAGCGATCTTCATCATGTACTCAGGGTTCAATGCCCACTTCTGCACGCGAGCGGCAAACTCCTCCACCGGCAGGTCCCGCAGCCACTGGCCGTTGAGCCACGACAGCTTCTCGACGTCGAAGATCGGCCCGCCCAGGGAGACGCGCGACAGGTCGAAGTGCTCGACCATTTCCTGCAGCGAGAATTTCTCGCGCTCGTCCGGCATCGACCAGCCCATGCGGCCCAGGTAATTGAGCATGGCCTCGGGCATGAAGCCCATGCGCTCGTAGAACGTCACCGAAGTCGGGTTCTTGCGCTTGGACAGCTTGCTCTTGTCCGGGTTACGCAGCAGCGGCATGTAGCACAACTGTGGTTGTTCCCAGCCGAAGTACTCGTAGAGCAGGATCAGTTTCGGCGCCGACGGCAGCCATTCTTCACCGCGTAGGACGTGGGTGATGCCCATCAGGTGATCGTCGACCACGTTGGCCAGGAAGTACGTCGGCAGGCCGTCGGTCTTCATCAGCACTTGCATGTCCATGCGATCCCACGGGATCTCGACATCGCCACGCAGCATGTCCGGCACGACGCAGACGCCTTCGGTCGGTACTTTCATGCGGATCACGTGGGGCTCGCCGGCCGCCAGGCGCCGGGCGACTTCTTCCTTGGACAGCAGCAGCGCCCGGCCGTCGTAGCGCGGGGTTTCGCCGCGGGCCATTTGCTCGGCGCGCATCTGGTCCAGCTCTTCGGCGGTGCAGAAGCAAGGGAACGCGTGCCCCATGTCCACCAACTGCTGGCAGTACTGCTTGTAGATGTCGCCGCGCTCGCTCTGGCGATAAGGGCCGTGCGGGCCGCCGACGTCCGGGCCTTCGCTCCAGTCGATCCCCAACCAGCGCAGGGCATCGAAGATCTGCTGTTCGGACTCGCGGGTCGAACGCAACTGGTCGGTGTCCTCGATCCGCAGGATGAACTCGCCGCCGTGCTGCTTGGCAAAGCAATAGTTGAACAAAGCGATATAGGCGGTGCCGACATGGGGATCGCCAGTAGGCGAAGGCGCGATGCGGGTGCGGACGGTGGTCATGGCATGTCTCGGAAAGAATATAAAAGCGAAGATCGAACAGGGGGCGAATGGTAACAGGCGATGGCGGGCGGGCTCCAGTGAGAGCGGGATTTGAGTAGAGCCTGCCAGACCGCGTCGCGCCATTCGCGAGCAGGCTCGCTCCCACAGGAAACCGAGTCGCCTGGACTGGATGCGGTCCAATGTGGGAGCGAGCCTGCTCGCGAAGAGGCCCTGGAGCCCTGCAAAACTCAGACAGTCAGCAACCGCTCCCGCAATTTGCCAATCTCATCACGCAACTGCGCCGCCGCTTCGAACTCCAGGTCCCGGGCCAGCTGGTACATCTTCTCTTCCAACTGCCGGATACGCTTGGTGATTTCGCTCGGCGAGCGCAGTTCGGCCTCGTAGCGGGCGCTCTCTTCGGCGGCCTTGGCCATGCCCTTGCGCTTCTTGCTGCGCGAGCCGGGCACGGTGGCGCCTTCCATGATGTCGGCGACGTCCTTGAACACACCCTTGGGGGTGATGCCGTTGGCCAGGTTGAAGGCGATCTGCTTGTCGCGGCGGCGCTCGGTCTCGCCGATGGCCCGCTCCATGGAACCGGTGATGCGGTCGGCATACAGGATCGCCCGGCCATTGAGGTTACGTGCCGCGCGACCAATGGTCTGGATCAACGAACGCTCGGAACGCAGGAAACCTTCCTTGTCGGCGTCGAGAATCGCCACCAGCGACACCTCCGGCATGTCCAGGCCTTCGCGCAACAGGTTGATGCCCACCAGCACGTCGAAGGTGCCCAGGCGCAGGTCACGGATGATCTCGACCCGCTCCACCGTGTCGATGTCCGAGTGCAGGTAACGAACCCGCACGCCATGGTCGGCCAGATAATCGGTGAGGTCTTCGGCCATGCGCTTGGTCAGCGTGGTGACCAGCACCCGCTCTTCCACCGCCACGCGCTTGGTGATTTCCGACAGCAGGTCATCGACCTGGGTCAGGGCCGGACGCACCTCGACTTGCGGGTCCACCAGCCCGGTCGGCCGCACCACTTGCTCGACCACCCGCCCGGCATGTTCGGCCTCATAGTTGCCCGGCGTGGCCGAAACAAAAATCGTCTGCGGGCTCACGCTCTCCCATTCGTCGAAACGCATCGGCCGGTTGTCCAGGGCCGAGGGCAGGCGGAAACCGTACTCCACCAGTGTTTCCTTGCGCGAACGGTCGCCTTTGTACATGGCGCCAACCTGGGGCACGCTGACGTGGGATTCGTCGATCACCAGCAAGGCATCGGCTGGCAAGTAGTCATACAACGTGGGCGGCGGCGCACCCGCCGGGCGCCCCGACAAGTAGCGCGAGTAGTTTTCGATGCCGTTGCAGTAGCCCAGCTCCAGAATCATCTCGAGGTCGAAGCGGGTGCGTTGTTCCAGGCGCTGGGCTTCCACCAACTTGTTATTCGAACGCAGATACTCCAGGCGCTCCTGCAACTCGACCTTGATCCCTTCGATGGCGTCCAGCAGGGTTTCCCGGGGCGTCACGTAGTGGCTCTTGGGGTAGAAGGTGAAGCGCGGCAACTTGCGGATCACTTCGCCGGTCAACGGGTCGAACGCCGAGATGCTCTCCACTTCGTCGTCGAACAACTCGATGCGGATCGCTTCCAGGTCCGATTCCGCCGGGTAGATGTCGATCACATCGCCGCGCACCCGGAACGTCGCTCGGGCAAAATCCATGTCGTTGCGGGTGTATTGCAAGTCCGCCAGGCGCCGCAGCAAGGCGCGCTGGTCGAGCTTGTCGCCGCGGTCCACGTGCAGCACCATCTTCAGGTAGGTTTCCGGGCTGCCCAAGCCGTAGATGCACGACACCGTGGTGACGATGATCGCGTCCTTGCGCTCGAGCAAGGCCTTGGTCGCCGACAGTCGCATCTGTTCGATGTGGTCGTTGATCGAGGCATCCTTCTCGATGAAAGTGTCCGACGACGGCACGTAGGCCTCGGGCTGGTAGTAGTCGTAGTAGGAAACGAAGTACTCCACGGCGTTGTTCGGGAAAAACGCCTTGAACTCACCGTAGAGTTGCGCCGCCAGGGTCTTGTTCGGCGCCAGTACCAGGGTCGGGCGCTGCACCTGGGCGATCACATTGGCGATACTAAAGGTCTTGCCCGAACCGGTCACACCGAGCAACGTCTGGTGCGCCAGCCCGGCCTCGATGCCCTCGACCATCAGACGGATGGCTTCCGGCTGATCGCCGGCGGGCTGGAAGCGGGTGACTAGCTGGAATTCAGACATGACATAACCTCTGGATTCACCCCTGTCGGCCAGCCGGCAGGAACGAGAAAGACCGAAACGACTGATGTCGCCCGAGGAAAAAGCTGGGATGCATACAATGTGGAGGTGAATGCCTTCGCTTTCAAGACGAACGTCCTACACGCCTTGAAGACTTTGACGCGGCGAGAGGACTAACGGTCGAAAAAAATCCAAAAAACTTACCGTAAAAGCCGAATCGCCTGTCGCCGTGCCGGGTGATGGCCTCTATACTAGCTCCCCGTTTGTGCACCGCTCTAGTGCATTCGGCTGGAGCGCCACACGTCCCCTCACTCTCCATTCAGAGCCGCGCACTAATGAGCCTGTTTTCCGCTGTCGAATTGGCACCCCGCGACCCCATCCTGGGCCTCAACGAAGCTTTCAACGCCGACACCCGTACCAATAAGGTCAACCTGGGGGTGGGTGTTTACTGCAACGAAGAAGGGCGCATTCCATTGCTGCGCGCCGTTGTCGAAGCCGAGACGATTCGCGTGGCTCAGCACGTTTCCCGTGGTTACCTGCCGATCGACGGCATTGCCGCCTACGACCAGGCCGTGCAGACCCTGCTGTTCGGCAAGGACTCGGCGCTGATCGCTTCCGGCCGCGTCATCACCACCCAGGCTGTCGGTGGCACCGGCGCACTGAAGATCGGTGCCGACTTCCTCAAGCAACTGCTGCCTGACGCCGTCGTCGCCATCAGCGAACCGAGCTGGGAAAACCACCGCGCCCTGTTCGAAACCGCCGGTTTCCCGGTGCAGAACTACCGCTACTACGACGCCGCCACCCACGACGTGAACCGCAGCGGCCTGCTGGAAGACCTCAACGCCCTGCCCGACCGTTCGATCGTTGTGCTGCACGCTTGCTGCCACAACCCGACCGGCGTGGACCTGAGCCCGGAAGACTGGAAAAACGTCTTGGCAGTGGTCAAGGCCAAGAACCACGTACCGTTCCTGGACATGGCCTACCAGGGCTTTGGCGAAGGCATCGATGAAGACGCGGCGGCCGTGCGCCTGTTCGCCGAGTCGGGGCTGACCTTCTTCGCCTCCAGCTCGTTCTCCAAATCGTTCTCGTTGTACGGCGAGCGCGTTGGCGCGCTGTCGATCGTCAGCAAATCGAAGGAAGAAAGTGCCCGCGTGCTGTCCCAGGTCAAGCGCGTAATCCGCACCAACTACTCCAACCCGCCAACCCACGGCGCCAGCATCGTTGCTGCCGTGCTCAACAGCCCCGAGCTGCGGGCCCAGTGGGAAGCCGAACTGGCCGAAATGCGCCTGCGGATTCGCGGCATGCGGGACCAGATGGTCGACATGCTGGCCAAGGCCGCGCCGCAGCACGACTTCAGCTTCGTCGCCCGCCAGAGCGGGATGTTCTCCTACTCCGGCCTGACCGTTGAACAAGTGACGCGCCTGCGCAACGAGTTCGGCATCTATGCCCTGGACACCGGCCGCATCTGCGTGGCTGCGCTGAACCAGAACAACATCGATGCGGTGACCAAGGCCATCGTCCAGGTGATCTGACGCTCGGTGCAGAAAATGGGAAGCCTTCGAGCTTCCCATTTTTTTTGAGTGTGCCTATCAGGATGGCTGAACTCACAACCTGTGGCGAGGGAGCTTGCTCCCGCTGGGGCGCGCAGCGGCCCTGAATCAGGCAACTCGGTGTGTCAGGTCGAATGGGTTGACTGTTTTGGGGCTGCTGCGCAGCCCAGCGGGAGCAAGCTCCCTCGCCACAAAAGCAAAATCACAAAAGCAAAACCACAAAAACAAGGCCACAAAAGCACCGGGCACGGCACTCTCGCTGAAGCTACAGCTCCGTCGCCCGCTGACTCGCCGCATCGTCATAGATCACATACAACGACTCAGCCACCTGGCTTTTGATCGCCTTGGTGCTTTCCAGCCCCAGGACAAACCCCTCGGCCTTGCCACCGGCGCGATTCAGCGCCTCGACAGTGCTGGCCTGGGTAATGGCGTCGTACAGTTTCTCGGCATGAGGCCCCACGCCCTTGGGCAAACTGATCTGGGCGATACTCACAGGCACACCTGCGCGCAACGGGCTGTGTGAAGGGGTAACAGATGGTTCATGGCACGTACCTCAATGTCGGCGAATGGCCGGCAGCGCGTCCTGCCACTTCCGGGCAACCATGGTAGCCCTCTCCCGCCGTTGCGGTAACTGCCAATCGTTGATTGCCCCCCAATGGACATCAGGAATGCGCCGCCCGGCAATAGACGCTTGACTTCTCTTTTCCAATCAGTAACATACGCGCCATTCCGCGATAGCTCAGTTGGTAGAGCAAGTGACTGTTAATCACTGGGTCCCTGGTTCGAGTCCAGGTCGTGGAGCCAGACAGCAACACAAAAAAGCCCCTGGATCGAAAGATCCAGGGGCTTTTTTGTGGGCAAAAGACCGGTGAATGGCCATATAAGCCTGGCCGAGGTCGCTACCGGAACAACAATCCGGCACCAGAAAGGCAATATGGTCCGGATCCTGCTTTCTTTTTCCACAACTCAAGCTGTCACGTGAGCGTCATGACCGGGCCGCAAACTGGCACTGTCCGCCAACAACAGCTTCATAAAAACAAGGACGAAGGTATGCCTACACAAAACCCCCATCGCATCGTCGGCCTGTGCACCTCCAGCAAGGTGTACAACGTACTGACCGAACTCAAGCAACTGGAAGGTCACCGCAGCGCCAAGTTCCTTTCCTTGCTGGCGGAAAACCTGGTGCGCAAAGGCCTGCTCAACGAGCAAGAAGTGGTGCACATGCTCGATCTGGTCGTCGATTGAGCGGCATCGATTCCTACTATTGAGCCAGTTGATTTTCCGTCCCTCTCCCTGAACCGTAAGGTAACCCCATCGATTGATGGAGGTTTCCCATGCCCAAGGTTCAAATCATGTCTGTCATTGGCAGCGCCGTCCCCGCCCCACTCCGGGAGCTCGGGTTGCTGGCCTGCTGGTATCTGGTGCAGGACGGCGTGACCATCAGCGGCCCGCTGACTTCACTGCCCGCCGCCGAGGCGCTGTCACAACGTATCGGCCCCTACCTGATGAACGCCTAGGGCAGTTGCACACGCGGCGAGCCCTCGACAAACAAGGCCCAGCACGACATGAACAACGCAGCGATCAGCGGCCCGATCACGAAGCCGTTCAACCCGAACACCGCCAGCCCGCCCAGTGTCGAGACCAGTACCATGTAGTCAGGCATCTTGGTGTCCTTGCCCACCAGGATTGGCCGCAGGAAATTGTCCACCAGGCCAATCACGAACACCCCGAACAACGTCAGCACCACGCCTTGCCAAATCGCTCCAGAGAGCAGGAAATACACCGCCACCGGCGCCCAGACAAGACCTGCCCCCACCGCAGGCAACAATGACAGGAACGCCATCAGCACCGCCCAGGGCAATACCGTAGGGATCCCCAGGATCCAGAAGATCAGCCCACCCAGCGCACCTTGGGTAATGGCGACCAACAGGTTGCCTTTCACGGTAGCCCGCACCACCCGATTGAATTTCAACTGCAGGCGGCGTTTTTGATGTTCCGCCAAGGGAATGGCCGTGCGCACCTTGCGCACCAGCTCCGCACCGTCGCGCAGAAAGAAGAACAGCAGATAGAGCATCACGAAGAAGCTGACCAGGAACTGAAAGGTACCCTGACCGAAACTGAAGGCCTGGGTGGCGAAGAATTCGCTGCCTTGCATCGCGCTCTTGACGATCTTGTCACGCAAGCCGTTCAGGTTGCCCAGGCCGAAGCGGTCCAGCAGGTGCTGGAAGTACGGCGGCAAGGCATCCTTGAAGCGGGCCAGGTAATCGGCAATGTCCAGCTCTCCGCTTTCCAGGCTCTTGTACAGCGCCGCTCCCTCCTGGACCAGCAACATGCTGATGACGATCACCGGCAGGATCGCGATGACCACACAGATGCTCAAGGTGAACAACGACGTAAGATTGCGGTGCCAACCGAACTTGAACTGCAGGCGGCGCTGCATCGGCGCAAAGACGATACCCAGGATTACCGCCCAGAACACCGCGCCATAGAACGGCAGCAGAATCCAAATGAAGGCGACCGTGACCAGCGCCAGCAACAACATCTGGGCTTTGTTTTGCAGCAACTTTCGATTCATCAGCTTTCCATGTCCAAAGGCGGGATACACATTAGTCAGCCAGGACTCGCCGGAGTGCCTTCACGTTTGCGCTACGCATTGATTCAGATCAATAAGACCTGGCCGACCATGGGCTACCCTCGCCGCCTTTTGCGATCCGACGCCATCATGACCCTTGCCGCCCCCGAACTACTGGCTCCCGCCGGCACCCTGAAAAACATGCGTTATGCCTTCGCCTACGGTGCCGACGCGGTGTACGCCGGCCAGCCGCGCTACAGCCTGCGGGTGCGCAACAACGAATTCGACCACGCGAACCTGGCCTTGGGCATCGCCGAGGCCCAGGCCATGGGCAAGCGCTTCTACGTGGTGGTGAACATTGCCCCGCACAACGCCAAGCTACGGACCTTCCTCAAAGACCTCGAACCGGTGATTGCCATGGCACCGGACGCGCTGATCATGTCCGATCCTGGATTGATCATGCTGGTTCGCCGGCATTTTCCGCAGATGCCAATTCACCTGTCGGTGCAAGCCAACACGGTGAACTGGGCGAGCGTCGAGTTCTGGCAGCAGCAGGGCTTGAGCCGGATCATCCTGTCGCGGGAATTGTCCCTGGAGGAAATCGCCGAGATTCGTGAACAGGTGCCGGCCATGGAGCTGGAAGTATTCGTCCACGGAGCGCTGTGCATGGCCTACTCCGGGCGCTGCTTGCTCTCCGGTTACATGAACAAGCGCGACGCCAACCAGGGCAGCTGCACCAACGCCTGCCGCTGGAAGTACTCGGCGCAACCGGCGGTGGAAAATGCCGTGGGCGATATTGTGCAAAGCTATCAGCCCGAACCGACCCTGGGCCTCGGCGCACCCACCGACCAGGTGTTTCTGCTCCAGGAAGCCAACCGCCCAGACGAATCCATGCCGGCCTTCGAGGACGAGCACGGCACCTACATCATGAACGCCAAGGACCTGCGGGCCGTGCAACACGTCGAGCGCCTGGCGCGCATGGGCGTGCATTCCTTGAAGATCGAAGGCCGGACCAAGTCGCATTTCTATTGCGCGCGCACCACCCAGGTGTATCGCCGGGCCATCGATGACGCGGTGGCCGGCCGGGAATTCGACCGCAGCCTGATGACCGACCTGGAGTCCCTGGCCCAGCGTGGCTACACCGAAGGCTTCCTGAGACGCCACGTGCATGACGAATACCAGAACTACCAGAACGGCAGCTCAGTGTCGGAGCGCCAGCAGTTCGTCGGCGAACTGACCGGCGAACGGCGCGAACGCCTGGCCGAAGTGCGGGTGAAGAACCGCTTTGGCCTGGGGGACCATATGGAACTGATGACCCCGAAGGGCAACTTCCACTTCGACCTGCATCAGTTGCAGAACGTCAAAGGCCAGGGCATTGAGGTGGCACCGGGGGATGGACATGTGGTGTACGTGCCGATCCCGGATGCGGTGGATCTGCGGTTTGGGTTGTTGATGCGGGATGTGCGTGAGCCATAGTCGCCACCGAACAAATGTGGGAGCGGGCTTACTCGCGAAGGCGGTGTGTCAGAAGTGAATACATTGACTGACACACTGTATTCGCGAGCAAGCCCGCTCCCACAGGGGATTTGTGGTGGACACAAGATTCTGCATGCCACAAATCTTTAGCTCCCGGCAGAAACTGCCGAAGGCTGCGATCCTCCGCTTCCGATAGGGCCTGGTAGCCCAGGCGAAAACATCTGGATCGAGAGCGAAAGATCGCAGCCTTCGGCAGCTCCTGCTGCCCCGGGTCAGATGCGGAACTGCCCCACCAGTTGACCCAGGCGCTGGCCCAGGTCGGCCAGGCTGCGGGACGTCTGGGCGCCGAGTTGGGTTTCGTCGGCGACGCTGTCCACGGCCACGGCGATCTGATGCACGCTGCGGTTGATTTCTTCGGCCACGGCAGTCTGTTCTTCGGCAGCGCTGGCGATCTGGGCGTTCATCGAGTTGATGGTGCCGATCAGCTGCGCCATGGTGTCCAGGGAGGCGCCCGCCTCGTTGGCCCGTTCCGAGGTGCCATCGCCGGCCTCGCTGGAACGACGCATCGCTTCCACCGCCGCGTGGGTGCCCGATTGCAGGCGGTCGATCATGCCCTGGATTTCCTGGGTGCTCTGCTGGGTCCGGCTGGCCAGGGCCCGTACTTCATCGGCCACCACCGCGAACCCACGCCCCGCCTCGCCGGCACGCGCAGCCTCGATGGCGGCGTTGAGGGCCAGCAGGTTGGTCTGCTCGGCGATCGAACGAATCACCCCGAGCACACTGACAATCGAAGCCACGTCTTGCTGCAGGCTGTCCAAGGACACGCCGCTGCTGCGGATATCGTTCACCAGCGCATGAATCTGCTGGATGCTGCCGGCCACCACACGCTTGGCCGATTGGCCTTCTTCGTCGGTCTGCTGGGCCGCGACGGCAGCGCCCTGGGCACTGCGAGCGACTTCCTGGGCCGCCGAGGACATCTCGTTGATCGCCGTGGCGACCTGATCGGTTTCGTGGCGTTGACGCTCCATCGCTTGTTCGGAGCGCTGGGCCTGCTCGGAGACTTGGGTCACCAGGCCGGTCAGTTGCGAGGTCATGTCGGTGATCTGCCGCACCAGGCCGTGGATCTTGTCGACGAAGCGGTTGAACGAACCGGCCAGTTGGCCCAGTTCATCTTGGCTGGTAATCGCCAGGCGCCGGGTCAGGTCACCCTCGCCCGCCGCGATGTCATCGAGGTTGTCTTTCATCAGGTGCAGGGGGCGCAGGATCGTGTTGGCGAGCACCAGGCCCACCACCGCAATCACCAGCAACACCACGGCGGCGATCCCGACAATGCTCAGCACCACGCCTTGCAGGCGATCGTGGACCTTGGCTTCCACCAGCGCCACCTGGGCTTCGATGCCGTCCAGGTTGACCGAGCTACCGACCGCCAGGTCCCACTTGGGCAGGTATTCGGTGTAGCCGAGCTTGGGCACCAGGTCCTTGCTGCCGGGCAGCGGCGAGCTGTATTCCAGGTAATGCGTGCCGTCCTTGGCGACTTTCACCAAGTCACGGTTGACGTAGACACCGTTCGGGTCGCGGTTGTCCTTGAAGCTCTTGCCCACGCCATCGGGGCTGTTGGCCTTGAACAGGCGGATGGTCTCTGAGTCGTAGCCGAAGAAATAGCCGTCCTTGCCGTAGCTGATGTTCGACAGCAGCTTGATGGCCTGGGCCCGCGCTTCGTTATCACCCGGCGTGGCGGCATCGTAGAGCGGCTTGATCGCGGTCAGGCCCACCGCCACGTAGTTCTGCAACGTGGCCTTGGCGTCGCTGAGCAGCCGCTCGCGGGTCTGCTGGACCTCTTTACTCGCTTGTTCCTTCAAGATGAAAGCCGTGGTCAGGCTGATGATCACGGCGGACAGCAATACCGGCAGTATCGCAAGGGACAGGACTTTAGCCTTCAGGCTCAGGCGCATGCTGTTCACTCTTGTAGGTGTTATTGGCGTGGTTAGCTGTATTAACGGCAGCGCACGGCAAAACTGTAGGACAAGGTGAACAGGGTCAAGAAAAGGGTCGGCCTTGAGGGCCCCATCGCGAGCAGGCTCGCTCCCACAGGGCCCGGTGGTGTTCACACATCTTGTGTTCACACCGATCCATTGTGGGAGCGAGCCTGCTCGCGAAGGGAACGACTCGGGCTTGAGGTTACAACACCATCGCCGCCACCCAACCAAACGCCAGCAGCGGCAGGTTGTAGTGGATGAAGGTCGGGACCACGGTGTCCCAGATGTGATGGTGCTGGCCGTCGATGTTCAGGCCGGAGGTCGGGCCCAGGGTCGAGTCCGAGGCAGGCGAACCGGCATCGCCCAGGGCGCCGGCGGTGCCGACGATGCAGACGATCGCCAGCGGGCTGAAGCCCAGTTGCAGGCACAGCGGCACGAAAATCGTCGCCAGGATCGGCACCGTGGAAAACGACGAGCCAATGCCCATGGTCACCAGCAGCCCCACCAGCAACATTATCAGCGCGCCGACGCCCTTGTTGTGGCCGATCCAGGCCGCCGAAGTTTCCACCAGGCTTTGGACTTCACCGGTGGCCTTCATCACTTCGGCGAACCCTGAGGCGGCGATCATGATGAAACCAATCATCGCCATCATCTTCATGCCTTCGGTGAACAGGTCGTCCGTCTCACGCCAGCGCACCACCCCCGACAGCGAGAAAATCAGGAACCCGGCCAGGGCACCGAGGATCATCGAGTCCACCAGCAGTTGCACCGCGAACGCCGCCGCCACCGCAACCCCGGCCACGATCAGGCTCAGCGGGTTGTAGTGCACGGCCACTTGCTCGGCCTTGGCGATCTTCTTCAGGTCGTAGACGCGTTTCTTGCGGTACGTGATAAACGACAGCACCAGGCCAAACACCATGCCCAACGCCGGGATACCCATGGCGTGGGTGATGTTGATGCCGCTGACGTCCACACCGCTGCGAGCGACGTTGGCCAGGAGGATTTCATTGAGGAAGATGTTGCCGAAGCCCACCGGCAGGAACATGTAGGGGGTGATCAGGCCGAAGGTCATGACGCAGGCGATCAAACGGCGGTCCAGTTGCAGCTTGGTCAGCACGTAGAGCAGCGGTGGCACCAGCAACGGAATGAAGGCGATGTGGATCGGCAGGATGTTCTGGGAAGCGACCGCGACCGTGCCCAGCAGACCGATCAGCACCCATTTGACGCCCGAGCCACCAGCGACGTCCTGGCGATCCACCAGGGCCAGGGCTTTGTCCGCCAGGGCGTGGGCCATGCCGGACTTGGCAATCGCCACGGCGAAGGCGCCGAGCAAGGCGTAGGACAATGCCACCGTCGCACCGCCACCCAGGCCGGCGTTGAACGCCTTGAGCGTCGCCTCGATCCCCAGGCCACCCGTCAGGCCACCCACCAACGCGCCGATAATCAGCGCGATCACCACGTGCACGCGGGACAGGCTGAGCACCAGCATGACGCCAACCGCGGCAATTACTGCATTTATCATCGTTACCTCAGAGCACAGCGATGGAAAGCCACCGGACAAAAAGGTCGCGACTTTGCAGCAAGCGGCGGCAAGCTGCAAGGGCCGTGGGGCGGGTTTTCAATGACTTACCCTGTTTGAATCCACCACGGCCCTCTGTAGGAACGAGCCTGTGGGAGCAAAGCTTGCTCGCGATGACATCGTCACCTACAACATCTGTGCTGGCTTTAGAAATGCTATCGCGAGCAAGCTTTGCTCCCACAGGCTCATCCCACCCACAGGGAGGCGGTGCCATGAAGTAGTTATCAGCGCTTGGGCAACTCGATCACAACCTTCAACCCACCCCACTCGCTGTCGTCCAATGACAGTGTTCCGCCCCAAGTGTCGACGATGTCCCGCACGATGCCCAGGCCCAGGCCGTGGCCATCGGTCTGTTCGTCCAGTCGCGTGCCGCGGCTGAATACCTGCTCGCGGCGGTCCGCGGGGATGCCCGGGCCGTCGTCCTCTACCGCCAGGCTGAACCCTTCGGCGGTTTCGGTCAGGGTCAGGCGCACCTCGGCGTCGGCCCATTTGCAGGCGTTGTCCAGCAGGTTGCCCAGCAGTTCCAACAAGTCTTCACGGTCCCAGGGCAGGTGCAGGCCCGGCGGAGCGACGTAGCTCAGGTCCAGGTGCTCGCCATGGATCATGTTCAGCGTGGCCAGTAACCCCGGCAGTTCGGCGTCGCAATCCAGGTGCGCGCCGGGCAAGGCATCGCCGGACAGCCGAGCGCGGTTGAGTTCGCGGTTCAGGCGCTGGCGGACCTGCTCCAATTGATCGAGCAACAGTTTGCGCAGCTCAGGATAGGGATCGAGCTTCTCGTTCGATGCCAGGCTTTGCAGCACCGCCAGCGGGGTCTTCAAGGCATGGCCGAGATTGCCCAAGGCGTTGCGCGAACGCTTGAGGCTGTCTTCGGTATGGGCCAGCAGATGGTTGATTTGCGTCACCAGCGGTTCCAGCTCCCGTGGCACCTGTTCGTCGAGTTGCGAACGTTGCCCGCGCTGCAGCTGGGCAATCTGCTCCCGCGCCCGATCCAGCGGACGCAAGGCACGGCGCACGGTGATGCGTTGCAGCAACAGAATCAGCAGCAGCCCCGCCAACCCCAGCCCGAGGCCAACTTGTTGCATCCGACGGAAGCTGTCACGCACCGGCGTGTAGTCCTGGGCCACGCTGATGGAAATCGCCTGGCCCAGCCGCCGATAATCGGTACGCAGCACCAGCAGCCTCTGGCCCTCCGGGCCCAGTTGCAGGTTGCTGTGCAAGCCCGGGTGGTCGAGCCGGGGCAATTCCTGGTCCCACAGGGACCGGGAACGCCAGTGCACATCGGCAAAATCGATGCGGAAATAATGCCCGGAAAACGGTCGTTGATAGGCCGGCGACAGGCGCCGCTCATCCAGTTGCAAGCCCAGCGGGCCACGCACCAGGGCCACCAGCAGGTTTTCACTGTCGTTGCGCAGTCCGGCCTCCAAGTAACGCTGCAAGCCCAGCTCAAACAGCCACAGGCTGGTTTGCGCCAGAATCAGGCCGACCACCACCATCACACCGATCAGGCCCAGGCTCAGGCGCCGCTGGATGGATCTCACTGCGCCTGCCCGCCGAACAGGTAACCCTGGCCGCGACGGGTTTCGATCACGCTGCGTCCCAGCTTGCGCCGCAGGTGGTTGACATGAACTTCCAGCACGTTGGAATCGCGCTCGGTCTCACCGTCGTACAAGTGTTCGGCGAGATGACTTTTGGAAAGGATCTGTTCGGGATGCAGCATGAAATAGCGCAACAGACGAAATTCGGCCGCCGTGAGCTGGATATCGGTGCCGTCGCGGACCACGCATTGGCGGCTTTCATCCAAATGCAGGCCGGCAGCCTTGAGCGTCGGCTGGTTGACCTGCCCATGGGAGCGGCGCAACAGTGCCTGGATCCGCAAGTGCAGCTCTTCGGGGTGAAAGGGTTTAGTCAGGTAGTCGTCGGCCCCGGCCTTGAGCCCCTCGATGCGCTCGGCCCAGGACCCGCGGGCGGTGAGGATCAACACCGGCGTGGCCAGGCCGCCGGCGCGCCATTGGGCCAGCACTTCAAGTCCCGGCATGCCCGGCAAGCCGAGGTCAAGGATGATCAGGTCGTAGGGCTCGCTGCTGCCCTGATACACCGCGTCGCGACCATCGGCCAGCCAATCGACGGCGTAGCCCTGGCGTGCAAGCCCGGCCATCAGTTCGTCCGCCAGGGGCACATGATCTTCCACCAGAAGCAGGCGCATCAGTCTTCCTTATCTTTGAGTAAACGGCCGGTCGCGGCCTCCAGGTCCAGTTCGCGCACGACGCCGTCGGTGTCCAGCAGCTCGACCTCGTAAATATAGACGCCGTGTTTTTCCTCCAACTCGGCCTCCAGCAGTTTGGCCCCGGGGTGTCGGCCCATCGCCTGCTGCAGCAGTTGTTCGAGCGGCAGGATAACGCCCTGCTGGCGCAGTTGCAGGGCCTCGTCCTGATCCAGGTCCCGGGCCACGGCCAGCGAACAGAACGCCAGCAGCGCCAGCGCCCATCGGCTGCGGGCGCATAAATTAAGCTTCATTACAGATCCTGATGATTCTTGAGTACCTTGCCGTTGGTGGCGTCCAATTCCAGGTCCCACTCGATGCCCTTCGTATCGCGCAGGTCCACTTGGTAAATGTACTTGCCGTACGCTTCCTCCAACTCGGTCTCCGTCAAGGTGGCGCCAGGGTGCTTGGCCAGGGCGGCGGCATCGAGCTTTTCGACGGACAGGATGGTACCAGCGTCTTGCAGCTTACGGGCTTCGTCCACGCCCAGGTCTCGTGCGTGAGCCTGGCTCGTACCGAGGGCCATGAGGGTCGCGATGAAAAAGGCAGTCAGGCGGTTCATGGGTTGTCTCCTTTTTATAATGTTTCACGGGCGGACTGTATCGGGACGAACTTAACTGAAACTGAATAGCCATCATGGAACCCTCCTCTACCCCTGTAGGAGCTGCCGAAGGCTGCGATCTTTTGATCTTGATCTTGATCTTGATCTTTCGCTTGAGACTCAAGTGTCTGGGGAAAGATCGCAGCCTCGTTGCACTCGACAGCTCCTACGCGCTTCTACGCAGCTTCTACAGGATTCCCTATAATCGCTGCACCCGCTAGGCCATGAGACCGGTATGACCGCTATCCACATCAAGTTTCCCGCCCTCACCCTCAAGGCCGGCCCCCGTGCGTTCGGACGGATTCGCCAGGCCGGCTTGAACGCCGTCGACGTCGGCATCCTGCCGGGCGCCGCCGGTGGCCCCAAGGCCTTGGGCATCCAGGGGCTCGACCTGGCACTGTTCGGCGAATGGCTCCCCGCCGCGCCCCGGGAACGCTCGCTGATCGGGGCCTCGGTGGGGGCTTGGCGCTTCGCCAGCGCCTGCCTGCCGGATGCCGCCGAGGGCATCCGGCGCCTGGGCACTTTGTACAACGAACAAAGCTTCGCCAAAGGCGTGACCATGGCCGTGGTCAGCCAGAGTTCGCAGCGCATGCTCGATGACTTGCTCGACGGCCGCGACAGTTCGATCCTCGACAACCCGCGATACCGGCTCAACATCATGGTGGTCAAGAGCCACGGCCTGCTCGCCCAGGATCATCGCGGCCGGCTGGGCCTGGGATTGTCGTCGGTGATTGCCGACAATCTGCGTGGCCGTGGGCGGCTGTCGCGGCATTTCGAACGGTTGATCATCCATGACCCGCGCCTGGCCCCGCCCCTGCATCCGCTGAATGACTTCCCGTCGCGCTTCGTGCCCTTGGCGGCCGGCAACCTGCGCCAGGCCCTGCTGGCGTCGGGCTCGATTCCGATGGTCATGGAAGGCGTGCGCGACCTGCCGGGCGCGGGTGCCGGCACCTACCGCGACGGCGGTCTACTGGACTACCACCTCGACCTGCCCTATAGCGGCGACGACATCGTGCTGTATCCGCACTTCACCGACCGGGTCATTCCCGGTTGGTTCGACAAGGGCCTGCCGTGGCGCCGGGGCAATGTCGAGCGCCTGCAGGACGTGTTGCTGCTGGCACCGTCCCGGGAATACCTGGCGCGCCTGCCCTACGGCAAACTGCCGGACCGCAACGACTTCAAGCGTTTCATGGGCGATGACCCAAGCCGCCGCAAATATTGGCGCACGGCGATGGACGAGAGCCGCCGGCTCGGTGATGAGTTCCTGGAACTGACCGCCAACGGTGGCTTGGGCGAGCGTTTGCTGACCCTTTAGTCAGCACGGTCGCGCAACGCCGTGATCAAACTGATAAACTCCGCCGCCTGCCTCGCGACCGCTATCTAAAGAGCCCGAACCTGTGGAAATCTTCAAAGAGTTTACCTTCGAATCCGCCCACCGCCTGCCCCACGTGCCGGAAGGCCACAAGTGCGGCCGCCTTCACGGTCACTCGTTCAAGGTGGCGATCCACCTGAGCGGCGATATCGACCCGCACACCGGCTGGATTCGCGACTTCTCGGAGATCAAGGCGATCTTCAAACCGCTCTACGAACGCCTGGACCACAACTACCTCAACGACATTCCTGGCCTGGAAAACCCCACCAGCGAAGTCTTGGCCAAGTGGATCTGGAATGAGTTGAAGCCGCTGTTGCCGGAACTCAGCGCCATCCGCATCCACGAGACCTGCACCAGCGGTTGCATCTACCACGGCGAATAAAAACCGTGGGGCCTGCCTGTAGGGTTTGCCTGTGGGAGCAAAGCTTGCTCGCGATGAAGTTGACACAGTCTCTCTGGAACCGAGGCGCCTGCATCGCGGGCAAGCCTTGCTCCCACAAAATCTAACGCCACCCTTGGGATTTTCCTGTCTCCTCAGCATTGGCCTATGCTTGGTCCCCTGAGCCATTTTCAGGGGAGTATCGAGCATGACCCACTGGCCGCTGGATCAAACCTACGACTTCAACGGACACCCCATCCGCTACGCCATTCACGGCGATGGCCCGCCACTGGTGTTCGTCCACGGCACGCCCTTCTCTTCCTACGTGTGGCACCGCATCGCCCCGCTGTTCTTCGCCACCCACCGGGTGCATTACTTCGACCTGTTGGGGTATGGCCAGTCCGCACAGCCCGATGCCGATGTGTCCCTCGGTGTGCAAAACCAGGTGCTCGCCCAACTGCTCGAGCATTGGCGCCTGGATTGCCCGGACGTGGTGGCCCATGACTTCGGCGGCGCCACGGCCCTGCGCACGCACCTGCTCAATGGCAAGGATTACCGCAGTTTGACCTTGATCGACCCGGTGGCGCTGTCGCCCTGGGGTTCACCTTTTGTGCAGCATGTCCGCCAGCATGAAGCGGCCTTCAGCGGCCTGCCCGATTACATTCAGCGGGCCATCGTGCCGACCTATATTCGCGGCGCGATCAAACGGGACATTCCGGACGCCGAACTGGCGCCCTACGTGCAACCGTGGCTTGGCGAACCGGGCCAGGCGGCGTTTTACCGGCAAATCGCCCAGATGGACGAGCGCTATACCCGCGAGGTCGAAGGCCTGTACCCGTCCGTGCGCTGCCCGACCCAAATACTCTGGGGCGAGGATGACCAGTGGATCCCCATCGAGCGCGGCCGGGCCCTGCATCAATTGATTCCGGGGGCGCAACTGCACCCGGTGCCGAACGCCGGGCACCTGGTTCAGGAAGATGCGCCGGAGGCCGTGGTGGCGGCGGTGTTGCGGTTTCTGGCGTTGCCCCCAACCTGAAGCCCCCGCCGACATTCCACTGTGGGAGCGAGCCTGCTCGCGAAAGCGCTGTGTCAGAAATGTATTAGTAACTGACACACCGCTTTCGCGAGCAGGCTCGCTCCCACAAGGAAAACTGCATAAGTCACAGAACTGTGTTCCAACTTGAATCACCACCGCACCGCTTTCGCCCCCTTCACCCACCCAATCCCCAGGATTGTCTATAAATAACCTCGCGATCACCCGTTTGGCACGGCCGCTGCACGCTTGCGACACTCCCTCATCCGCAAGGACCGCCACATGACTCAGAACGATCCGGGCAATGACTATCCCCTGAGCGAAGTGCCGCTGCACGCGCGCAAGGGCCTGGCCTCCACGGCCATGGTGCTGCTGGGTTTCACCTTTTTCACCGCGACGATGTTTGCCGGCGGCAAGCTGGGCGTGGCGTTCGGTTTTGCCGAGATGCTCACGGTCATCGTCATCGGTAATCTGCTGCTGGGCCTGTATGCCGCCGGCCTGGGTTACATCGCCTTCAAGAGCGGGCTCAATTCGGTGTTGATGGGCCGCTTCTGTTTCGGCGAGGTGGGCAGCAAGCTCAGTGATTTGATCCTGGGCTTTACCCAGATCGGCTGGTACGCCTGGGGCACGGCGACGGCGGCGGTGGTGCTGGGCAAGTATTTCGAATTGGGCCAGGGCACGGTGCTGTGGCTGATGGTGCTGTTCGGCCTGGGATTCTGTGCCACGGCCTACATCGGTTATCGCGGCCTGGAAATCCTCTCCTACCTCGCCGTGCCGGCCATGATGCTGCTGCTGATGCTGTCGATGTGGGTCGCCACGGTGAAAGTCGGCGGCTTCGAGGGTTTGCTGGCGGTCGTGCCGACGGGCAGCCTCGATTGGTCCACCGCCATTACCCTGGTGTTCGGCACCTTTGTCAGCGGTGCGACCCAGGCGACCAACTGGACGCGGTTCTCACGCTCGGCGAAGGTCGCGGTGCTGGCGAGCCTGATCGGTTTTTTCCTGGGCAATGGCCTGATGGTGCTGATCGGCGCCTATGGGGCCATCGTCTATCAACAACCGGACGTGGTCGAAGTGTTGCTGCTGCAGGGCTTCGCCATGGCGGCGATGGCGATGCTGCTGCTCAACATCTGGAGCACCCAGGACAACACTATCTACAACTTCGCCGTGGCCGGCTGCAATCTGCTCCGCACCCGTCGGCGCAGAGCCGTGACCCTCGGCGGCGCGGTGATCGGCACGCTGCTGGCGCTGCTGGGCATGTATGACCTGCTGGTGCCGTACCTGATTCTCCTGGGCACCGTCATCCCACCCATTGGCGGGGTGATCATGGCCGATTTCTTCTTCCGCTGGCGCGGCCGTTATCCGCGCCTGGCCGAAGCCCGGTTGCCGGCGTTCAACTGGCCGGGGCTGGCGGCCTATGGGCTCGGCACCGTCGCCGCGTTCAATTCGCCGTGGGTCGCGCCACTGGTAGGAATCGCCACCGCCGCGCTAACGTATGTGCTATTGATCGGCGTAATGGGTATTCGCTCCGCTGACGCGCCCCTACAAGACCTCTAAAGGATTCGCCCGATGCACATCATCAACGCCCGCCTGCGCAACCGCGAAGGCTTGCATGAACTGCACCTGGAAAACGGCCTGATCGCCAACATCGCCCGCCAGACCGAGGCCCCCAGCCTCGGCCCGGAAGACCTCGATGCCGGCGGCAACCTGGTGGTCCCGCCCTTCGTCGAACCGCACATCCACCTGGACGCCACCCTCACCGCCGGCGAGCCCCGCTGGAACATGAGCGGCACGCTGTTCGAAGGCATCGAGTGCTGGGGCGAACGCAAGGCCACCATCACCCAGGAAGACACCAGCACCCGCGCCAAGAAAACCATCCAGGCCCTCGCCGCCCATGGCATCCAGCATGTGCGTACCCACGTCGACGTGACCGACCCCGAACTCACGGCCCTCAAGGCAATGCTGGAGGTGCGCGAGCAAAGCCGTCATCTGATCGACATGCAGATCGTCGCGTTTCCCCAGGAAGGCATCGAGTCCTACCGCAACGGCCGCGAGCTGATGGAAGAAGCGATCCGCATGGGCGCCGACGTGGTGGGCGGCATCCCTCACTTCGAGTACACCCGTGACCAGGGTGTCAGCTCGGTGAAGTTCCTCATGGACCTGGCTGAACGCACCGGCTGCCTGGTGGACGTGCATTGCGACGAAACCGACGACCCGCATTCGCGTTTTCTCGAAGTGCTCGCCGAAGAAGCCCGCAGCCGCGACATGGGCGCCCGCGTCACCGCCAGCCACACCACGGCGATGGGCTCCTATGACAACGCCTATTGCGCCAAGCTGTTCCGCCTGCTTGGGCACTCGGGCATCAGTTTTGTCTCTTGCCCGACCGAAAGCATTCACCTGCAAGGCCGCTTCGACACCTTCCCCAAACGCCGCGGCGTCACTCGGGTCAATGAGCTGCTCGAAGCCGGGATGAATGTGTGTTTCGGCCAGGACTCCATCGTCGACCCGTGGTACCCGCTGGGCAACGGCAACATCCTGCGGGTGCTGGAAGCCGGGCTGCACATCTGCCACATGCTCGGCTACCGCAACCTGCAAAGCGCCCTCGACCTGGTCACCGACAACAGCGCCAAGGCCATGAACCTGGGCGAGCGCTACGGACTGGAACCCGGCCGCCCGGCGAACTTGCTGGTCCTTTCAGCGGACAGCGACTACGAAGTGATCCGCAGCCAGGGTCTGCCGCTCTACTCGATTCGCAATGGCGAAGTGCTGATGAAGCGGCAGATGCCGGTGGTGGAGTTTGCCCAGCAGCCTGGCTGACTCCCGAATACCTTGTGGGCGAGCTTGCTCGCGATGGCGGTGGGTCAGCTGCATTGATGTTGGATGTACTGCCGCTATCGCGAGCAGGCTCGCTCCCACAGGGGATCTGTGTCGTACATTCATTTCGTGCCCGCCGAACATCTACTGTGGGAGCGAGCCTGCTCGCGATGGCGTCATGCGCCGCGCCGCGCCAAACAATCTGACCCGCACCAGCTCCCCCGCCTCTTCCTCCAACAAGATCGGCGCAGTACCGCCGGGCATCACCACCCGCACCGCCCCCGCCTTCACCCAACCCACCCGCCACGCTGCACAGGCCACCGCGCTGGCGCTGGTGCCCGAGGACGCGGTAGGGCCTTCGCCCCGTTCAAACACCCGGGCGGCGATTTGCCCTTCGGCTTCGAGCCTGGCCCATTGCAGATTCACCCCCCTGGGGCATGGAACACCAGCCCCACCGGGCGCCGCATAAGCGATGCGGGTCAAGCACTGTGACAGCGCCGCAGCACGCATCTGCGCATTGCTTGGCAACGCCTCGGCCCCCTCCACCAGCGTCACGCAATGCGGATTGCCCATGCTCACGAACTGGCTGTTGCCCCACGCCGGGTCCAACCGCTCAAGCGCCGCCACACGGCTGACATCACGCTGGTTGAACACCACCGTCTCGACCTCTTGGGCGCCAACGGCCCGGGGCCCGAACAGCGGTTTGCCCAGGTCCAGCCAGAAACCTTGCACCCCTTCGAATCCAGCGGCGCGAACCGAGGTTTGCAGCGGTGACACGCCGTCGGGTTTATCGTGATGAACCTGCAGCACGCAATCACCAGGCCCCGCCATCAAGCCCTGCTCTCGCAAGGCCTGGGAGAAGATCGTCAAGCCATTGCCGCTGCGCTCGGCCAGTGTCCCATCGGTGTTGACGATCAACAGATCAAAGGGCGGTTCGTTCTGGAACGGGCCAATCAGCAAACCGTCACTGCGATGGGCCTTGGCATCCGGCGGCGCTTCGCCCGGCGCCCAGACGCAGAAGGCGTGCACGGCCGCCGTTGTCCAGGACTCACGTGCCTGTGCGGCCTGGGTGGCTGACTGAGGCAGATCGATGCCGAGGTCGCGGACCTGCTGCGGTGAAGCGACTCCATAAATATTGCCGCGTGCGTCATAAAACTGCGTCATGGACCAGACCCACTATCAACCACCAATGGGCCGCTACTTTATGTCGGCAAGGGCCGGGGGAGCAAAGCTTGCTGGGCAAGCCGGCCATTCCCGTCGGCACCTTGGGGTCGCGGTGCGGTCAGTGGATATGCAAGCATAGGCCCCTGCCTGCATCACCGCACCGCACGAAAGCCAAGGACGTTCCATGACTGCCATTACGCCCCCGCCCACCTTTGTTCCCGGACGCCTGGAACAGATGTCCACCCGCATCGCCTACCTCATCGCCGGTATCGGCATCGCCGCCTGGGCGCCGCTGGTGCCTTACGCCAAGGTCCGGGCGAACCTGGATGAAGGCACCCTCGGCTTGCTGTTGCTATGCCTGGGGGTCGGGTCGATCCTGGCGATGCCGATTTCCGGCGCGCTGGCGACGCGGTTCGGCTGCCGTCGGGTGCTCAGCGGCGGCACGATCCTGATCTGCCTGGCGTTGCCGTTGTTGGCGACGATGACTTCCCTGCCCTGGCTGGTGGCTGCGTTGTTCCTGTTTGGCGCCGGGCTCGGCACCGTCGACTCGACCGTGAACCTGCAAGCGGTGATCGTCGAGCGGGCCAGCGGCAGGACCATGATGTCGGGTTTCCACGGCATGTTCAGCCTCGGCGGGATCATTGGCGCAGCCGGCGTGAGCGCCCTGCTCGGCCTGGGTCTTTCGCCGCTGGGGGCGACGCTGGTGGTCAACGGGGTGCTGCTGGTGGCGTTGTTCAAGGCGGCGCCGCACCTGTTGCCCTACGGCAGTGAAAGCTCGGGACCGGCGTTCGCCATTCCCCACGGCGTGGTGCTGTTTATCGGCATCCTGTGTTTCATCGTGTTCCTGGCCGAAGGCGCGGTACTGGACTGGAGCGCGGTGTTCCTGACCACCGAGCGCGCGGTGGATGCCGCCTATGCCGGGTTGGGTTATGCCGCGTTCGCACTGACGATGACCGTCGGGCGCTTGACCGGTGATGCGGTGGTGCATCGCCTGGGGGCCAAACGCGTGATCATTTATGGCGGATCGATCGCGGCGGCGGGGTTCCTGCTGGCGACCCTCGCACCGATGTGGCAAGCGGCGCTGCTGGGGTATGCGTTGGTGGGCGCGGGGTGTTCGAACATCGTGCCGGTGCTATACACCGCCGTCGGCAAACAGACCCTGATGCCGGAAGCCATTGCCGTGCCGGCCATCACCACCATCGGCTACGCCGGCATCCTCGCCGGCCCGGCGTTGATCGGCTTCGTCGCCCATGGCAGCAGCTTGAGCTTTGCCTTTGGGCTGATTGCGCTGTCGCTGGTGGCGGTGGCGGCCAGTGGGAAAGTGTTGAAGGTCTGAGGTCTCCACGGACCTTGTGAGCAAGACTTGAGTTTCCACAGGCCTTGTGGGAGCAAGGCTTGCCCGCGATGAAGATGACGCGGTCCTTTTGAGACCGAGGTGCCTGCATCGCGAGCAAGCTTTGCTCCCACAGCGTAAAGCTCACTCGATCCTTGGCCAGATCAGAACCCCACACTCGCCTGCACAAAGAACGTCCGCGGTGCGCCGACATAAATGCCTGAGTTGTTGTCGCTCGAGCGTGTGTAGTACTGGTGGTCGAACAGGTTCTTCACCCCAGCGCCGACTTTCAGCTTCGACAGTTGTTCACCGAAGTCATAACCGGCGCGCACGTTCCAGAGCACGTAGCCCGGCATGTCGCCGTACTGCCCATCGGCGCTGCCATCGGTGATGTAGTCGCCGCTGAAGCTGCCATCGGCGTTCACGCTGTTGCCCGGTGAGCGTTGCTTGGACTGGGCGAACGCATCGAGATTGTAGGTCCAGCGATTGACCTCGTAGCGCAGGCCCACGTTGGCCACCTGGCGGGAATAGAACGGCAAGTCACGGCCCTTGAAGCTGGGGATCTCACCTTCATACGTCGCCCGGGTGTAGGTGAAGCCGGCGTTGGCGGTGAGGCCTTCGAGACGTGGGTCGAGCGCGGCCATGTCGTAGTGCACGGAAGCTTCCAGACCCTGGTGCTTGGTCGCGCCCATGTTGGTCCAGCCCACGTCGTTGCTGATGTATTGCAGCTCGTCGTCGAAGTCGATGTAGAACAGCGTCACTTCCCCGCCCCACACGTCATCGTTGTAGCGCGTGCCGATCTCGTAGGTCTTGGCCTTTTCCGGGCTCAGGCCGTTAGCAGTGTTGTTGCCGTCGCCGCCCTGGCCGAGCTGGAAATATTGCAGGCTGCCGAACGAGGTTTCGTAGTTGGCGAACAGCTTCCAGGCGTCCGACAGGTGATACATCACGCTCAGGGCCGGCAGCGGCTCGTTGCTGTCGATGCTGCGGCGTTTTTCCTGCACGGGACGGCCGGCGGTGTCGAGCACCGGACGGTCGTGCCATTCGGTGCTGATGCTTTCGAAGCGGATGCCCGGGGTGATGGTCCAGTTGCCAACATCGATCTTGTCATCGATATACACCGCGTGGGCTTCAGTGCCGCCGGTACGGTCCTGGTAGACGTGGCCGTCGGAACCCGGGCCCACCACTGGCTTGTTATCCACCAACGCCAGGCGGCTAGCCTCTTCGTGCATGCCTTCCTTCAAGTAGCGATAACCGATGCTGGCTTCCTGGGTGGTGGGCCCCAGGTCAAACACGTGGGAGACCCGAGGCTCGATGCCGAAGGTGTAATAGGTGCGGGGGTAAGACACCAGGTTGCGCTGGTCCCGGGAGGCAATGGTGCTGCCACGGTAGCTGTCGGAGTAATAGGTCAGCACCTCGGCCTGGGTGCGCTCGTTGATCTCGCGGATCCATTTGAACGACACGTCCTTGCGTCGGCCGCTGAAGTTGTCCCAGTCGCGGTCGGACTGGTACGGGTCGGCATCGTATTGGGCCTGTTTCAGACCACCGGGCATGTCGGCCTTGGCGTCGTAGTAGTGGAAATTCAGCGAGAAGTCATCGACATCGGTCGGTGCCCAATGGGTCTTGAGGATCACGTCGTCGATGTCGTTGCCGTTGTTGCTCTGGCGATAGCCGTTGCCGTTGACGCCCGAATACAACAGCGCCACGCCCAGGCCGTTGTCGGCGGTGCCACCGAGGAAGGCCGTGTCGATGTGCTTCCAGCCGCCGCGCTGGGAGGTTTCCAGAGTGGTGCCGATTGTACCGGTGGCTTTTTCCGGAATGGCACGAGTCACAAAGTTGATCACCCCGCCGACGTTCTGCGGTCCGTAGCGCACGGATCCGGCGCCACGCACCACGTCAATGCTGTCCAGGTTGCCCAAGGCAATCGGCGCCATGGACAGTTGCGGCTGGCCGTAGGGCGCGAATGCCGCCGGTACGCCGTCGATCAGTACCGTGGAGCGCGGCGACAAGCGCGAGGTCAGGCCGCGCACGCCGACGTTCAGGGAAATATCGCTGCCGCCGGTGCCGTTGGCATCCTGGACCTGCACACCCGGCACGCGCCGCAGCACATCGCCGACATTCATGGCGCCCTGCTCCACCATCGCTTCGCGGCGGATCACCGTACGCGCGCCGGGGTGGTTCTGCACCACCTCGGCATTGGCATCGCCGAGCCAGTCACCGACCACCTGGATCTCAGTGGCACCCAGCTCCAACGGGCCAGCGCTGGAGGCCGAGGGCGCCGGCAACACGGTCGCCGATCCATTATCGAGCTGGTATTGCAGGCCGCTGCCCTGGAGCAATTGACGCAAGGCCGCTTCCGGGGACAGATTGCCGTCCACCGCCGGCGCTTGCTTGCCCGCCACCAGCTCGGGGCTGAAGAACACCTGCAACGCGGTTTGCTGGCCGAGCTGGCTCAAGGCTTGGCCCAACGGCTGCGCCTGGATGTGAATGGCGGTGGCGGCCTGGTCGGCGAATGCCTGGGGCAGTGCGGCGCTGACCGCCAGGGTCAGGGCCAGCGGCAGCCAGCGTGCCGAGGTACGGTTGTTGTTTTTGGCGAGGGTTTTCACGTCGAACCTTGTCCTGTTGATCGCAAGAATACGCGTCTGTTAATGCAAACCAGTTGCAGTTGGACAAGAAGACGATGAACTCGGAAAAAACCTGAATTTATTTCGCAACTATTTCCTGGCTGCCGTCATCCAGCGTACGCACGGCCACCGGCAGGATGTTCGGCAGCGCCTTGAGCAGTGCCTCGGGATCGTCGGCGCGGAACACGCTGGTCAGGCGCAGGTTGCCCACCGCCGAGCTGCCGACCCGCAGGGGTTGGGGGCGATAACGGGAGACTTCTTCCGCCACTTCTTTGAGTGGCGCATTGTCGAACACCAGTTTGCCGCTGCGCCACGCGGTGAGCGCCTCGGCGTTGACCGCGTAAGGCGTGGTGACTTGGCCCTGGGCATCGATCTGGGTGCCAAGCCCCGCCGTCAGGCGAACGAACTGAGCCGGGGGTGCGGCGCGTCCCTGGACCTTGACGCTGCCCTGCGCTACCGCTACCCGAGTCTTGTCGGCGTCACGGCGCACATCGAAGCGCGTTCCGGTGACCGTCACCTGGCCGTTGCCCGTCTCGACGGTGAAGGGCCGGCCCGCATCATGCTCGACCGTGAACAACGCCTCGCCTTCAGCCAGTTCCACCCGGCGTAGATGATGTGCAAATTCTATGCGCACACGGCTGCGGCTGTTGAGGTCGATCACAGAACCGTCCGGCAAGGCAATATGCCGACGCTCGCCGAAGGCGGTGGCGTATTCGCCGCTGTAGTCGGTGGAAGAACCCAAGCCGCTGAACAACCCCAACCCCAGCGCCACCGCGAACAGCCCGGCGGCAACCGCGTAGCGCAGCAGCGGCCGACGCTTGGGACGTTCGGCCGGTGGTTCGCACAAGGCTTGCAGGCGTTCCTTGGGCAGCAGGTCGGTGGCGCTCCATATGCCCTGCAGCAATTGGATTTCGTCGCGGTGGTTGGGATGTTCGTCCAGCCAGGCGTTGAAAGCCTGGCGCTCTTCGATACTCATGGCGGGCGCTTGCAAACGCACGAACCAATGCGCCGCCGCGTCGCGAACCCTGTCCTGCCCGCACGGGCATTCACGGCTATCCATCATGGAAGGTCCTGTGGCTCAGGTGAAAGAGGGCGACGGATCATTGGCCTGGTCCGTCCAGGCGATCGCGCAGATGCCGCAGGGTGCGGATCATATACTTTTCCACCATGTTTTTTGACAGGCCCAAGCGCTCGGCGATTTCCGCCTGGGTCAGGCCTTCGATCTTCTGCCAGACGAACACTGTGCGGCAGTTGGCCGGCAGCTCGGCCAGCGCCCGCTCGATGGAGTCCGCCAGTTGGATCGCGTGCATGAAATGCTCCGGGTCGCCCGAAAACGACTGGCCAGGGTCGATGACAGCCTCTTCCATGGCCCCCCGTCGATCTTCGCGCCGATAGCCATCCACTGCAATGTTGCGCGCCGTCTGATGCAAATAGGCCCGCGGCTGCTCGACCCCGCTCGAATCGGCCTCAAGCACCCGCACGAAGGTGTCGTGAGCCAGGTCCTCGGCCTGCTGGCGATTGCGCAGGCGACGGGTCCAGGTGCCGATCAACTCTTCGTAATGCTCGAAAAAGCCGGGTCTGCGGGGCAGCTTGGGGGTCATCGCGGCGCGCTGTGGAGACGGGGCGTGAATAGTAATTGTTATTATTAAGGTGAAGCAAACCGATTATATCCGTGTGGGAGCAAAGCTTGCTCGCGATGGCGGTGTGTCAGTCAATGGGGCATGGACTCTTGGACCGCTATCGCGAGCAAGCTTTGCTCCTGCAGGTTTGCTCCTGCAGGTTTGCTCCCACAGGTAATTTTTTCTTCTGATTACGCCTCAGGCATCTTGCGAAAGCCCACCGCCAAGCGATTCCAGCCATTGATGGCGTTGATTGCCACGGTCAGGTCGACCATTTCCTTGGGGCTGAAATGCTCGCTCAGCAAGGCATAGTCGGCGTCCGGTGCGTGGGTGTCGCTCAGGCGTGTCAGGGCTTCGGTCCAGGCCAGTGCGGCGCGTTCGCGGCCGGTGAAAAATGGTGCTTCACGCCAGGCGGTCACGGCGTACAGGCGACGTTCGGTCTCGCCGTCCTTGCGGGCATCGGCGGTGTGCATGTCGATGCAGAAGGCGCAGCCGTTGATCTGTGAGGAACGCAGCTTGACCAGCTCCAGCAGGGACTTCTCCAGGCCCAGGTTCGAAGCGGCGTTTTCCAGGGCCAGCATGGCTTTGAAAGCGTCGGGGGAAGCGGTGTAGAAATCGATGCGCGGTTGCATGGTGAACCTCCAGGACAGCAATTGGGTGTAGCGCTACGTTAGCGGTGCAGGGGCGCGGTACAAATAGCCAATTGTTGGGAAGTTCGGGTGGCCAATGGAGGCCGATGCTAATCCTTTGGGAAGAACACGAATCTATCGTGGCGAGGGAATTGTGGGAGCAAGGCTTGCCCGCGATGGGTGCGATGCAGTCCTTCAGATATCGAGGCGCCTGTTTCGCGAGCAAGCTTTGCTCCCACACAGCGAGGGAGCGGTGCTTGTCGTTCAGATACGGTTCAGGCCCGGCTGCGCAACCATTGCAGGAAGCGTTTCTTGGCGATCGGCTTGGGGGCTTCGCGAGTCAGGTTCTGGGCCAGATGCATGCGCACATCCAGCAGGTTCTTCATCGCGTCGTTGATATCGCGACGGGCTTCGAGGCACGGCTTCAGGTAGCTGTTCTCGATGCGATACAGGGTGCAGAAAGTCTTGGCGTTAAAATTAGCCAGCGCCGCCTGGTCGGCGACGATCCCGGCTTCGCCGATCACTTCCCCCGGCCCCATGCGTCCGCCCTCGAGTGGCTGGCCGTTGCGCATGAGGGTCACGCTGACCACCCCGGACTCAATGATGAACAGATGATCGCTGACCTCTCCCGCCGCGAGGATCACATCGCCTGCACGGAAGGTCTGCAGGGTCATGTTCTGGGCGAAGGTATCTTTCTCATCCTGGCGCAGGGTGGAGAAAATGTTCGAGCTTTCCAGCAAGGCCCGGGGCCGCGACACCACCGGGGGCGTGGCGCTTTCGCTGGTGGACAGCAGGCTCACGCCGGACGCCTGCAAATGCCGGAACGCCAGGTCGAACAACTGGTTGCGCACCGTGCGTTTCTGGGCCATGGAGGCGACGAACCCGCTGATTTCATACTCCGCGCCGCCACCGCCGCTGCTTTTGAGGGCAACGCTGGGGGCCGGGCTGGCGAGCAGGGAACGACAGCCGATCGTGGCCCGCTCCAGCGCGTCGATCACGGTTTGGGGCCGCGCATGAGGGCTGACCTGGACACTGATGGACAAGCCATGGACATCGCTCGGCCGGCTGAAGTTGATGACCTTGGCCTTGGCCGCCAGCGAGTTGGGAATCACCGCCATGCTGCCTTGGGCGGTCTGCAAGCGTGTGGCTCGCCAATCGATGTCGGTGACCCGGCCTTCGGTGCCGTCGATGGAAATCCAGTCATCGAGCTGATAGGGCTTGGTGGTGTTGAGCACGATGCCCGAGAACACATCGCTGAGGGTGCTCTGCAAGGCCAGGCCGACGATGATTGCCATCGCGCCGGACGTCGCCAGCACGCCCTTGACCGGCAGGTCCAGCACATAGGCCAACGCCGCGATGACGGCAATCAGGAAAATCACCGCCCCCAACAAGTCCTGCAACAAGCGCCCGGTGTGGCCAACCCGTTGCATCAACGCCGCCACGATCAACACCGTCAGGGTTCGCGCGGCAAACAGCCACCAGGTGATCTGCAAACCGGTCGCCGCCAGGTGCCGCGGCACATCGTCGACCCACTGCGCCGGCACCATGGGATTGAGGCCTTCGTTGAACAGCAGCACGCTGAACAGCGAAAAAATCACCAGCCTTGCGCCGACTTTCCAATAGATCCGATCCGCACTGACCAAGTGCCACATCAACAAGTCGAACACCAGCAGTGCCAGGGCGCAGAGCAACGGGTGCTCGGAGATCAGAGACAGCATCGGAACAGCTCCAGGAGGGCGATTGGCGAAGATTGGCACAGATTTGACGAGAGTGTACCGGACGCCCAAATCCTTGTGGGAGCGAGCCTGCTCGCGAATGCGGTGTAACAGTCAATCCATTGTTGAATGTCCTACCTTATTCGCGAGCAGGCTCGCTCCCACAATAGATTCGTGTTGCTGCTTAGTTAGCGTTCAGTCTTGCATCCGGCCAAAGCGTCCGGAATGGAAATCCTCGAACGCCTGGTGAATTTCCTGCTCACTGTTCATCACGAACGGACCATGGCCGACGATGGGCTCGTCGATCGGCTCGCCACTGAGCAGCAGCACCACCGTATCGTTATTGGCTTGCAGGTTCAATTGGTCGCCGGCCCGGTCGAACAGGGCCATCTGCCCGGCTTCGATTCGTTCGCGGCCATTGGCCTGGACCGAGCCCCGCAGCACTACCAAGGCGGTGTTGTGCCCTTCGTGCAGGTCAAGGGTGAGGTTTTTATCGGCATTCAGGCGAATGTCCCAGACATCGATGGGCGTGAAGGTCCGCGCCGGGCCTTGATGCCCTTCGAAGCGCCCGGCGATCAGGCGCAGGCTGCCGGCGTTGTCCTTCAGGGCGATATTCGGAATGTCGCCCTTGACGATCGTCTGGTAGCCGGCCGGGGCCATTTTGTCCTTGGCGGGCAGGTTGACCCACAACTGGACCATCTCCATGAACCCGCCCTGCCGGGCGAAGGCTTCGGAATGGAACTCTTCGTGGATGATGCCGGAAGCGGCGGTCATCCATTGCACGTCGCCCGGACCGATCTTGCCACCGCTGCCGGTAGAATCACGGTGCTCCAGTTCGCCCTGGTAGACGATGGTCACGGTTTCGAACCCACGGTGCGGGTGCTGGCCGACGCCACGCCGCTCGGTGGTGGGCATGAATTCGGTGGGGGCGGCGTGGTCCAGCAGCAAGAACGGGCTGATGTGCTTGCCCAGGTTGTCGTAGGAAAACAGCGTGCGCACCTGGAAGCCATCGCCGACCCAATGGGGCCGCGGGCTGGTGTAGAGGCCGATGATGTTTTTCATGCCGTGTCTCCAAAAAATCAGGTACTGCGATTCGATGGAGATAGCTTAAAACCGACACCCTTGAAGCACTAGATGGCAAAAATCGGCTTTAGCGTTCCATATTGAGAACGATGAAGAACCTGTGGGAGCGAGCCTGCTCGCGATAGCGATCTGTCAGTCAATGATGCATTGACGTATAGGACGCTATCGCGAGCAGGCTCGCTCCCACAGTTTATTTGGGGTGGTTCATTTAGAGGTGATTGCGCTTGGCAAACTCCGACAACCCCACCAAGGATTGCAAGCCGAGTTTTTCCAGCAGGCGCATCTTGTAGGTGCTGACGGTTTTCGGGCTCAGGAACAGGCTTTCGGCAATGTCCTTGCCGCGCATGCCCATGGCCAGCATGCGCAAGATGGACAGCTCGCGGGTGGAAAGGCTTTCCAAGGCCTGTTGCTCGCTGCGTTGCTGGAAATCCAGTCGGACAGTCGTCTGGGGGAAAAAGGCATAACCGGACTTCAACGCCTGGATGGCCTTGGTCAGCTCCTTGAGATCGCTTTTCTTGGTCACAAAGCCCCGGGCCCCGGCCGAGATGCAGCGGTTGCAGAAGTGCTGCGCGTCCTGGGAGGTAAACACCAGCACGCTGCATTCTGGAAACTGGGCCATGATCCACACCAGCAGGTCCAGACCATCGAAACCGTTCATCACCAGGTCCAGGATCACCAGGTCTGGCGCGCCCTCCTTGATGAGGGCCCTGGCATCGGCCACTCCGCTGGCGTCCCGGATGTGGGTGAATGCTTCACTCTGGCAAATAAGCCGCAGCGCCCCTCGTATGACAGGGTGGTCATCCACGATCAACACGTCTTTCAAGGCAGCTCCCCAAAACAATACAAACGGCACCGGCACCATGACCGCATCGGACTCTTGCACAAGCATCCGGCCCTGCCACCTGTCAGACCTGACAGTGCGGACCAACGGTCTGGATCAATCTCCATGACCCAGCCTGAGGGGGCGCCCCCACGCCTGCAACGGCTCATTGACCTGAGGATCAACTCGCTCCATCAAACCCCGCAGCGAAGCCAGGCCAGGCAGTGGCGCCTGGCTCAAGTGCAGTCTTGATCGACGCGCCACAGGCGTCGTCGACTGGCTGGTCGGTTGCGCGTTGTAAAGCATCCCGTGGCGAACCTGTGGGTTATAGACAACAAAATCGTGCAGATCCAGTGCGCCACCGGCCAGTTGCGCGTTGACGACAACCAGGTCGAACGGCTCGCTGCCGTACTCCACCAGTGTCAGCAACTCCTGCAAATGGCTTACGGGCACAATCCGGAAATAGCCCAGTTGATTGAACAGACGCTCCAGCACGATTCGATGGGTATGTTGGGTATCGGCAATCAGGATACGAAGTGCTTTGTTCGGCATGGCAAGCTTTCCAATAGCAACGCGCCAGGTAGGCACCGGCTCAAGAACATTAAGGGCGCTCAGGCTAGAGGAAGTGTTTGAAGGGCGATGTAGGATTATTCCCAAAATGAAGCCAGACACAGCCCCTGCGGTGAAGGAATTGATTCTCTGCCCGGATTTTGTAGGAGCTGGCGAAGCCTGCGATCTTTTGATTTTTCGCTTGGGACTCAAGTGTCAGGGGAAAGATCGCAGCCTCGTTGCACTCGTCAGCTCCTACCGGTCCTATTCCGCCATGTAGGGTTTCAGTTGTTCCGCCAGGTGGTCGATGGCTTGGCGTAGGTCTTCCACGGCTTCGGTGAGTAGCGACACGTTGCCTTCTCGGCAAGCCTCTTCCAGCGCGTCGCAGGCAGCAATCAGCCGTTGCGCCTGGATAATCCGCGCCCCGCCCTTGATCCGGTGCGCCAGGTCCGCCAAGCCCGGCAAGTCTTGTCGGGTGGCCAAGTGCAGCAGCCGCACGAGATCTTCGGCATTGCTGCTGACCAGCTCTTCCAACAACGCCTTCATGGCGCTCGTGTCGCTGCCGGTCAGTTGTTCCAGACCGGCCAAGTCAATGCCATCGCTGGACTGGCGCGCGCGCGCATCCGGCGTCACTGACACCAGGCACGCATTGAGCTCCCTGAGGCCGATGGGCTTGAACAGGCAATCGTCCATCCCAGCCTCGGCGCAGCGCTGCTTTTCCTCAGGCTGGGCGTTGGCCGTGAACCCCAGGATCACTATCGGCGACAGGTTGCGGTCGCGCTCTTCGTCGCGAATGGCCCGGGCCAGTTCGTAGCCGCTCATCAACGGCATGTTGCAGTCGCTGATGACCACATCGAAATGTTCGCGGCGCCAGGCTTGCAGGCCGTCGATACCGTTTTGTGCCTCCTGGACACGATGGCCCAGGTAGCCCAGTTGCTGAGACAGCAGCAAGCGGTTGGCCGGGTAGTCGTCGACCACCAGGATACTCAGCGCCCGGACCGTCGGCAGCGCCTCGTCCTGGCGGGGCGGCATCGTCGGCAGCGCGTCGAGCACGGGCAGGTCCAGCAAGACTTCAACCTGCGTGCCCTGCCCTGGCACGCTGTGTAACGCCAGGGTGCCGCCCATCATTTCGCACAAGGTGCGGCTGATGACCAACCCCAACCCGGAACCGCTGCGGGCCGACTGGGGGTGATGGCCGGCCTGGGTAAAGGGACTGAACAGACGACGCTGGTCCTCGGGGGAAATACCGCAACCGGTGTCCTCGACCCGCAGGCGAATGCCCAAGTGTTTATGCTCAGGGTTCAACTCGCCGCGCACACTCAGGCGCACTTCACCCTGGTCGGTGAACTTGATGGCGTTGCCCAACAGGTTCGAGACGACCTGCTTGAAGCGCAAGGGATCGACCAACACGTCGCGATTGACCGTCGCATCCAGTACCCAGTGCAAGCGCAGGTGTTTCTGCCAGGCCAGGCCCTCGAAGATCCGCGCCACCGACTCGATCAACCCGTGCAGATTGGCCCGTTGCGGCGCCAGCGACAGCTTGCCCGACTCGATGCGAGCGATATCGAGGATGTCGCCGATCAAGTCCAGCATGCCATGGGCAGCACCCGACGCGACTTCGATGGCGAACCGGTCCACGATGCCCTGGTCGGCTTTCTTCAGAGCCAGCTCCAGCAGGCCGATCACCGCATTCATCGGCGTGCGGATCTCGTGGCTCATGGTCGCCACGAAGGTGGTCTTGGCCCGATTGGCCTCGTCGGCGCTTTCCTTGGCCACGCGCAACTGCTCCAGTAGGCGCCGCAGATAAACGCCCCAGCCCAAGGCCACCAGCAACAGCAGCGCAGCCACGGCAAAACCCTGGAGAATCGTGGTGCGGTTGCGCAGCCAATAACTGTCGTCGATCACCACTTCGCTGCGCCAGCGGTTGGTCAGTTCGTCCATCTCTTCCGGCGTGATGCTCAACAGCGCCTTGTCCAGGATCGAGTGAAGCGCCAATGCGTCCCGGTTCGTCGCCAGGGCAACGTGCGCGGGCAAGGTGCCCACGGTGCTGGTGACTTGCAACGTGTCACGGTACTGGCGGGAGATCATGTAGCGGGCGCTGATCAGCGGATTGATCGCCGCGTCCGCCGTGCCGGCGGCGACCATGGCCATGGCGTCGGCCGCGTTCTGCGCCGCCACCAACTGCACCCGTGGGAACTGCTCCAGCAGGAACTCACGCAGCACGTTGCCACGCACCAGCGCCAGGCGCTTGCCGGCCATCTGGTCCAGGGTCAGCGCCTTGGCCTTGAGCGGCACCACCAGCACGAACGGGTTCGCCAGGTAGGGTCGGGTAAAACGCAACTCGTCTTCGAGTTCGCCGCTGGGGATGGCGGTGGCCAAGACGTCGGCCTTGCCGCTCTTGATCTGGCCGATCAAATCGTCAACCGAGTCGCCCCGCTGCACATCGAATTTCAAACCGGTGCGCAAGCTGATCCTGGCCAGCACATCGGCGCCGATGCCGCGCAAATGGTCTTGTTCATCGAAGAACGTCAGCGGCAGGAAGTTTTCGTTGGCGGCGACTTTGATCCGTGGATGGGCATCCAGCCAGCGCTGTTCGCTGACGCTGAAATGCAGCGTCTGCTGACCCGGCATGCTGGCGCCACCGGCGCTCCAGCGCCGCAGGATGATCATGCGTTCGCTGGCAGGAATGGCGTGCAGCGCGGCGTTGACGATGCGCAGCACCCGCGCATTGTCGCGGCTGACCGCAAAGGCGAACGGCTGCACTTCCAGGCGCGAGAAATCGGCCAGTTGGACGTTGTTCAGGTAATTCTTGCTGATGAGGTAGTTGGAACTGATCGAGTCTCCCAGGTAGACGTCGGCCTGACCAAACGCCACGGCACCGATGGCGCTCAAGGTCGAGGGAAACAATTGAAAGGCAGCGTCGGGATAAAACGCCTCGACCGTCTCTGGCGGCAAGTAGTGATAGAGCATCGCCACGCGCTTGCCGGCCAGGTCCGTGGGCAAGTCCTGGCTGTCGTCGATGCGGGCCACGAGGGTGGGCAAGTCATCGGCATAGGCCTGGGACATCGCCAGGTCTGGATCGGCGGCTTCGAAGCCATTGGCGGTGCCAAGCAGGTCGATCTCCCCGCCGCGCAGGGCCTGGAGCGATTCGGCACGGGACGGGTAGCGCTGGACCTGCACCTTGATGTGCAGGAGTTGCCCCAGCAATTGTGCATAGTCGGCAGTCAGGCCTTCATAGTCGCGACCATTGCCGGTGATGCTGAAAGGCGCATAGTCCGGCGCCGAGGCGCCCAGCAGCAACGTGCCCTTCTGGCGCAACCAGGCCCAGTCGGCGGCGTCGAGGGACACCGAATAATCATCCACATGGGAGCGTCCGAGCACCTGCAAGGTCTCAGGCGCCGCGCCCACCTGCGGCGCCACACTCAATGAGCCCAGCAGCAGCGCCACCAGGCCTGTGCGAAGAAGCAGCATCATCTGGTCGGGGTGTTTCGCTTGGCGTAGTCGGCCCGGAACACCACCGACTTCAGTCAGGGTGACCGGTTAGGGGTTCAGACTGCCAATACGAGGGAACAGCGAACCGTCGGTGCGCCTGTCGAACAGACGCATGACATGAGTGTAGGAAGTTTCTGAAGAATTTCCTGCGAGTGACCTGAAGCCGGTATCGCACAAGGGGGCCGGGTTGGCTGATAGATTTCCTGCAGTGACTTGGGACTTGTGGGAGCGAGCCTGCTCGCGAATGCGGTAGGCCAGTCACATTGATAGCGGCTATCACACCGCTTTCGCGAGCAGGCTCGCTCCCACAAGGGGGTTGGGTTGGCTGTAGATTTCCTGCAGTGACTTGAGACCTGTGGGCGCTACACAGCGGCGAGCAACCGATCGCGCACCGGACGCGCCTGCCCACGATTGTTCCCATGCTCATACAGCGAGCCGGCGATTTCATCGGCACGCACCGGCAGGATCGACAACAGGGTGTCGCTCAGGCCATGGCTGGCCTGGCAGAAGCCCTGCATGTAGATCGCCGCCTTGCAGCGCTCGTCGGTGATCAGCTTGTAGTTGCGATCCACCTCGAAATCCCCCAGGTACTGCGCCAGCGGCTCCAGCAGGGTGCGGTGCATCTGCCGCTCATAACCGGTGGCCAATACCACGGCGTCATAACGGCGCACCGTCAGCTCGCCGGTGGCGTTGTTGCGCACCGCCAGCTCCACGCCGGCGTCAGTGGCCGTGGCTTTCTCAACCGTGGTGAGGGTACGGAACGCATGACGGGCGATGCCGGAAACTTTCTGGCGGTAGAAAATCCCGTAGATGCGTTCGATCAAGTCGATGTCCACCACCGAATAGTTGGTGTTGTGGTACTCGTTGACCAGGCGCTCGCGCTCGCTGTGGGGTTGCTGGAACACCAGGTCGGTGAATTCCGGCGAGAACACTTCGTTGACGAACGGGCTGTCGTCCGCCGGCTTGAGGGCCGAGCCGCGCAGGATCATGTCCACCTGCACCGAAGGGAAACTGTCGTTGAGGTCGATGAAGGCCTCCGCCGCGCTCTGCCCACCGCCGATGATGGCGATGTTCATCGGCTGGCCCTGCACGCACGGCTGGCTCGCCATGCGCTCCAGGTACTGGGAATGGTGGAACACCCGCGCATCATCCTTGAACGTCTTGAACGCCTCGGGGATGCGCGCGGTACCGCCGGCACTGACCACCAGCGAACGGGTGGTGCGGATCAACTCCTCACCCTGGGCATCGCGGGAAACCACCCGCAGCGCTTCGACCTGTTGGTTATGCAGCACCGGTTCGATGCGCAGCACTTCCTCGCCATAACGGCTCTGCTCGGTGAAGTGTCCGGCCACCCAGCGCAGGTAGTCATTGAACTCCATGCGGCACGGGTAGAAGGTGCCGAGGTTGATGAAATCCACCAGGCGACCGTGGTGCTTGAGGTAATTGACGAACGAATACGGGCTGGTGGGGTTGCGCAGGGTCACCAAGTCCTTGAGGAAGGAAATCTGCAATTCGCTCTGGGTCACCAGGGTGTTGCCGTGCCAGCGATAATCGGCCTGCTTGTCGAGGAACAGCACGTCCAGTTCACCCTGGACCGGCCCCCGCTCCTGCAGCGCGATGGCCAGCGCCAGGTTCGAAGGGCCGAAGCCAATGCCGATCAAGTCGTGAACGATGGGCGATGCAATTGCCTGTGTCATGTCCAGTGTCCTCTGGAGAAGCCCCTCAACAGGGCACGAAAAGCCTGGGAAACCTGACCGGCGTTCGAGGCGCCGGCAAGTCGTCTGTTGAGAGGAACGAGGACAATGAAAAAAAATTTACCGCCGGGTGACCGGCGACGATCGAATCAGGGCGCGTCCCACTGTCGCACGCGAACGCGGCAGTGCTTCATGGCGTTGACGATGTGCTTTTCCACCAGCGCCTGGGAAATGCCCAGGCGCTCGGCGATTTGCGGGTGGGACAGGCCTTCGAGCTTGCGCAGCAGGAAACTCTCGCGGCACAGCGGCGGCAGCTCGGCCAGGGCGCGCTGCAGCATGTCCAGGCGCTGGCCATGGTCGAAGCTGATGTGGGGCGATGGGGTAAAGAAGCGTTCTTCGCTGTCCAGCACATCCAGGGATTCGACCTGGCGCAGGGTATTGCGCCGATGCCCGTCGATCACCAGGTTCAGCGCCGTGCGGTAAAGGAACGCCCGCGGCTGTTCGATGGGCGTGTCGCTGGCGCGCTCCAGCACTCGCACATAAGCGTCATGCACCACATCCTCGGCCGCCTGGCGGTTGCCTAGCCTGGCGTTCAGGAAACACACCAGCTCGCGATAGTAGTTTTCCAACATGACTCCCGTGCGCATAACTGCGACAGCTATCCCTGTGCCACCCGGCATGCCTGAAAAGGGCATGGCACGATAGTGGCAGATTCAATCGCGTAATTTATAGTAATTCTCATATAGATTTAAAGCGTTGGTTTGTATCAAGGCTGATTCGTTTACTTCAACCGCCGCCAGGTATTGCTTTTGTGGCGAGGGAGCTTGCTCCCGCTGGCCTGCGCAGCAGGCCCAAGGCAGGTAACACCATTAAATCTGACATAACCGGGATTCAGGTTTTAGGGCCGCTTCGCGCCCCAGCGGGAGCAAGCTCCCTCGCCACAGGGGCTGTGGCGCTGCAATTGATTTTTTCCAACCTGCTACCAAGTGTTTCACACCAGTAAATTCCCGCCCGGAACGCTCGTCTACCAGAACAGCTTCCCGTCCCGGCCCTCCGTGCGACGGGCCCGATATCACCGGCCGGAACCCTGCATGAAACGTCCCCGCCCCACCCGACGCGCCTGGCTTCTCACCTTCGCCCTGCTGCCGGCCGTGGCTTTCGCCGCTTGGCAAGCGGTCGGGCCAAGCCGGGCGCCCCTGGTCACCGCACCCGTTACCCGGGGCGATATCGAAAACAGCGTCACCGCCCTGGGCACCTTGCAACCGCGGCGCTATGTCGACGTCGGCGCCCAGGCGTCTGGGCAGATCCAGAAGATTCACGTAGAAGCCGGCGACGAGGTCCGTGAAGGCCAACTGCTGGTGGAAATCGACCCATCCACGCAAAAAGCCAAGCTCGACGCCGGGCGCTTTTCCATCGAGAACCTCAAGGCCCAGCTCCAGGAACAACGCGCCCAGCACGACCTGGCGCAGCAGAAATTTCGCCGCCAGCAGCAACTCAAGGCCGGCGGCGCCACCCGCGAGGAAGACGTGCAGACCGCCCAGGCCGAAGTGCGCGCGACCCAGGCACGCATCGACATGTTCCAGGCGCAGATTCGCCAGGCCCAGGCCAGCCTGCGCAGTGACGAGGCTGAATTGGGCTACACGCGCATCTATGCGCCGATGAGCGGCACTGTGGTCGCCGTCGGTGCCCGGGAAGGCCAGACCCTCAACGCCCAGCAGCAAACCCCGCTGATCCTGCGCATCGCCCGGCTGTCGCCGATGACGGTCTGGGCCGAGGTCTCGGAAGCCGACATCGGCCACGTCAAGCCAGGCATGACCGCGTACTTCACCACCCTGGCCGGCGGCAGCCGGCGCTGGAGCAGCACCGTGCGCCAGATCCTCCCGGTGCCGCCGCGCCCGCTGGAAGCCAGCCAGGGCGGCAGCCCTACCGGTGGCCGCAGCGGCAGCGAACGGGTGGTGCTCTACACCGTCTTGCTGGACGTGGACAACGCCGACCGCGCGCTGATGACCGACATGACCGCCCAAGTGTTTTTCGTCGCTGCCCAAGCCAACGACGTGCTGACCGTACCCATCGCCGCATTGCAGGAGGCCGGCCAGGTGCGGGTGCTGGCCGCTAATGGCGATGTCCAGCCACGCACCGTTCGCACCGGCGTCAGCGATCGGCTGCGTACCGAGATTCTCGACGGCCTGAGCGAAGGCGACCGCGTGCTGATCGGCCCGGCCAGCGGCGGCGGAGGCTGAATGAACACGCCCTTGATCGAACTGCGGGACATTCGCAAAGCCTACGGCGGTGGCGACAGCCCGCGGGTGGAGGTGCTGCGCGGCATCGATTTATCCATTCATGCCGGGGAATTCCTGGCGATTGTCGGCGCGTCCGGCTCCGGCAAATCGACCTTGATGAACATCCTTGGCTGCCTCGACCGCCCCACCAGCGGCGAGTACCGTTTCGCCGGCGAAGACGTCGCCAATCTGGGCAGCGATGAATTGGCCTGGCTGCGGCGAGAAGCCTTCGGCTTCGTGTTCCAGGGCTATCACCTGATCCCCTCCGGCACCGCCCAGGAAAACGTCGAGATGCCGGCCATCTATGCCGGCACGTCCGCCGCCGAGCGCCACGCCCGGGCCAGTGCCCTGCTTGACCGTCTCGGCCTGGCCAGCCGCACCGGCAACCGCCCCCATCAACTCTCCGGCGGCCAGCAGCAACGGGTGTCGATTGCCCGGGCCTTGATGAACGGTGGCCACATCATCCTCGCCGACGAGCCCACCGGCGCCCTCGACAGCCAGAGCGGCATCGAGGTCATGGCCTTGCTCGACGAACTGGCGAGCCAGGGCCACGTGGTGATCCTGATCACCCACGACCGCGAAGTGGCGGCCCGGGCCAAGCGCATCATCGAGATCCGCGATGGGCTGATCATCAGCGACAGCGCCACTGCTTTGCCGGGCGACGCGCCAGCCAACCCAAGGGCACTGCAAGCCGTGGACCTGCGCCAGCGCCTGAGTGCCGGCAGCGAACACAACGGTGCCTGGAAAGGCGAGCTGGTGGACGCGGTGCAGGCGGCGTGGCGGGTGATGTGGATCAATCGCTTTCGCACCGCCTTGACCCTGCTCGGCATCGTCATCGGCGTGGCTTCGGTGGTGGTCATGCTGGCCGTGGGCGAAGGCAGCAAGCGCCAGGTCATGGCCCAAATGGGTGCGTTCGGCTCGAACATCATCTACCTCAACGGCAGCGCGCCCACGCCGCGAGCCGCCAAGGGCATCATCAGCGAATACGACCTGGCCGCCCTCGCCGCCCTGCCCGAGGTGCAGCGCATCATGCCGGTCAACGGCGCCGAAGCCAGCGTGCGTTTCGGCAACCTCGACCACACCAGCTACGTCGGCGGCAACGATACAAACTTCCCGATCATCTTCAATTGGCCAGTGGCCGAGGGCAGCTACTTTACCGATGCCGACGAACGCGGCGCCGCGGCGGTGGCAGTGATCGGCCACAAGGTCCGGCAGAAGCTGCTCAAGGACGTCGCCGACCCCATCGGCCGCTACATCCTGATCGAGAACATGCCATTCCAGGTGGTCGGCGTGCTGGCGGAAAAAGGCGCCAGCTCCGGGGATTCGGACGCCGACAATCGCGTCGCCATCCCTTACTCCGCCGCCAGTGTGCGGCTGTTCGGCACTCGCCATCCCGAGTACGTGGTGATCGCCGCCCGGGACGCCGGCAAGGTCCAGGAGGCCGAGCAGGCGGTCTCCCGGACGCTGTTGCGCCTGCACGACGGCAAGCAGGATTTCGAGCTGACCAACAACGCCGCGATGATCCAGGCCGAGGCGCGTACCCAGGGCACGCTGTCGCTGATGCTCGGGGCCATCGCCGCGATTTCGCTGTTGGTGGGCGGCATCGGCGTGATGAACATCATGCTCATGACCGTGCGCGAACGCACTCGGGAGATCGGCATCCGCATGGCCACCGGCGCCCGCCAGCGCGACATCCTGCGCCAGTTCCTCACCGAAGCGGTGATGCTCTCGGTGGTCGGCGGGCTCGCCGGTATCGGCCTGGCCCTGCTGGTGGGCGGCGCCCTGCTGCTGGGCAAGATCGCCGTGGCCTTCGAATGGCTGGCGGTGTTCGGCGCCTTTGGCTGCGCCCTGGTCACCGGCGTCGTCTTCGGCTTCATGCCTGCCCGCAAGGCCGCCCGCCTCGACCCGGTGGCGGCCCTCACCAGTGAATGAACCCCACTTTATGAAAGCGCACCTGACCCTCCTGGCCGCCAGCCTGTTGCTGGCGGCCTGCGCCACCCCATTGTCGACGCCGGACAGCGGCATTCAACCGCCCCAGGCTTGGCAGAGCCTCGATACAGCCAGCGCCCAAGCGGTAAACCTGCAATGGTGGACGCACTTCGGCAGCCCGCAATTGAACCGCTTGATCGAGCAGGCGCGCCTGGACAGCCATGACCTGGCCGCCGCCATGGCCCGCGTACGCCAGGCCCAGGCCAGCGCCGTGATCGCTGGCGCACCGCTGCTGCCAGCCGTCACCGCCGGACTCAACGGCAATCGCCAGGAATTGCTACGGGGCAAGGGCTACAGCCAATTGGACGTCGATCGGGACAACCGCACCATCGACTACTACGACGCCAACCTCAGCGCCACCTATGAGCTGGACTTCTGGGGTGGCAAACGGGCAGCCCAGGACAGTGCGTTGAAGACGTTGTCGGCCAGCCAGTTCGACCGCGCGACCGTGGAATTGACCCTGCTCAGCGGCGTCGCCAATAGCTACACCCAGGCGCTGTCCCTGCGCGAGCAACAGCGCATTGCCGAACAAAACCTGGACAACGCCCAGCGTGTACTCGATCTGGTCCAGACCCGCTACGACGCCGGCAGCGCCACGGCCCTGGAACTGTCCCAGCAAAAAAGCCTGGTGGCGGCCCAGCAACGCCGCGTGCCGCAAGTGCAACAACAAGCCCGCGAAGCGTTGATCACCCTGGCGACGCTGCTGGGGCAACCGGTGCAGTCGGTCACACTCGACGACGACAGTTTCGACCGTCTGCACTGGCCCGCCATCGACGCCGGCGTACCCAGCGAACTGCTGCGCCGCCGCCCGGACATCGCCGCCGCCGAAGCACGCCTCGCCGCCGCCCAGGCCGACATCACCGTCGCCCGCGCCGCCATGCTGCCCGCCATGACCCTGGGCCTGAGCCTCGCCACCGGCGCCGACATCGCCGACCAGCTGCTGCGCAACAACGTCTACAGCCTCACCGCTGGCCTGGCCGCGCCAATCTTCAACAACGGCCGCCTCAAGGCCGAACGGGACAGGACCCTTGCGCGCCAGGAAGAACTGCTGGAGCTCTATCGCGCCGCCATCATCAACGGCTTCGCCGACGTCGAAAAAGCCCTGACCGGCATCAACGGCCTCGACCGCCAACGGCAATGGCAAAGCGAAGAACTGCACCAGGCCCAGACCGCTTTCGACATCGCCCAACGCCGCTACCAGGCCGGCGCGGAAGATTTGCTCACCGTACTGGAAACCCAACGCACGCTGTACGCCGCCCAGGACATGAACGTGCAATTGCGATTGGCGCGGGTGCAGGCGAGCGTGGCGCTGTACAAGGCGTTGGGTGGGGGTTGGCGGGTGATGTAGGGCTCAAACACATCTTCAAAACCAAGTCATACAGTGTGGCCAGGGTTAACTTCTGTGGGAGCAAGGCTTGCCCGCGATGCAGGCGACGCGGTTTCAGGGGGACCGAGGTGCCTGCATCGCGGGCAAGCCTTGCTCCCACAGATAGGTCCCACACTTCATAAACGGTGTCCGGCTTTGGCTCTGTTTATCCGGCCATGTAGGACGCCCGAGCGAGGCTACGTTGCCTTGCGTCATTGCCTACAACTACGCCAGAATCCGCCGGCTTGTGCGCTTGGCACCCCATCGATAACTTGTTTCCCGTCACTGCCCATCAGTGATCGGGTCTGCAAGCCCGACGAAATACCAGGCGCATAGCCACAAGCCAATCGACACACCTGTGTCGCTCAATGGCGGCTGTGTGCGGGAGACCTTCGGGTCTGCCGGGTTCCTGGTTTCCCGGTCTTGCAGACCCGCGCATAGCTGCCACCCATCATCTGCAAGTGATGTCTGGCAGCGCCTCGTAAATAACCAGGAGCTGCACCATGTTCAAGATCACCCTCAACCCTCCCGCAGACGATTCCAAGAAACTCGACGAAGCCGCCGACCGCGCCCTCGCCTACTACCTCGACCCCAAGCCCGAAACACCCAAGCCACCACCGGGCCAGTTATTCACCGTAGCGCAAGGCGCGGACCTGGAATGCCTGCTGGCCAACCTCAGCGAAACCCTCGCTTCGGTCAATGTCATGGCCAACGAGCTGGCCTTTGATTTGGAAGGTGCGCGCCGAAGCTTTGCCCTGGGGATCCAGCAGATGGTCGAGCTGAGTGAGCTGCTGGCAAACCGCGCACTGGACATCGCCGCGCCGCGCTGACACCTAACACTAACCTCAAGCCAAGTGACACCTGTGGCGAGGGAGCTTGCTCCCGCTGGGCTGCGCAGCAGCCCCAATGGCCAGCACCTCGGTGGGTCAGGTGTTTTGAGGGGACTGGTTTGGGGGCTGCTTCGCAGCCCAGCGGGAGCAAGCTCCCTCGCCACAGATAACTCTCCACTTCTCATAAACGGTGTTCGACTTGGGCTCTGTTTATCCGGCCATGTAGGACGCCCGAGCGAGGCTACGTTGCCTTGCGTCATTGCCTACAACTACGCCAGAATCCGCCGGCTTGTGCGCTTGGCTCATGACTTTTACTGTTCTCGGGTCGCTGATTTCAGCGATCGGGTTTGGTAGCCCGCGAGTCAACTAGGCGCAAGCGCCACCTTCTACAGATGCTCTCTCGCGTCTGTGTCATGGTGGCCGTGCGCAGGGCGTCTTCGGGCGCGCCGGGTTCCTAGTGCTCCGGTCTACCAACCCGCGTACGGCCGCCACCCAATCGTTTGGTAGCGAGGGTGTCGGCTCCTGAAAATGAATACTAGGAGTTACACCATGTTCAAGATTACCCCCAACCCTCCCGCAGACGATTCCAAGAAACTCGACGAAGCCGCCGACCGCGCCCTCGCCTACTACCTCGACCCCAAGCCCGAAACACCCAAGCCACCACCGGGCCAGTTATTCACCGTAGCGCAAGGCGCGGACCTGGAATGCCTGCTGGCCAACCTCAGCGAAACCCTCGCTTCGGTCAATGTCATGGCCAACGAGCTGGCCTTTGATTTGGAAGGTGCGCGCCGGAGCTTTGCCCTGGGGATCCAGCAGATGGTCGAGCTGAGTGAGTTGCTGGCAAACCGCGCACTGGACATCGCCGCGCCGCGATAAAAACCTTCACAAAAAATCTCAAACCAAGTGGCACTTGTGGCGAGGGACCGAGCTCCCTCGCCACAAAAGCGATCGTTCCACAGGCCAGCCACCTTCATGCATCTATACGGTTATTGAGTTTATCCAGTAAAAACGCAGACACAGTTTGTTTCTACACCTCCTCTTACTCTCCACCCATCCACCTGTTAAAAACCGGTCAACATTTTTGCCGGATCCAAGACACACGAAATAAATAAACCAACACAAACACAACAGATGCGCCCGTTCTATCTTCCGCGCGTACATATGTTTATCAGGATGAATTAATCATGAAGCAGCTGGATGCTCACTATCGGGAAAGAAACAGTCTCTTGGCCAATCAGCCCAGACTTGAAAACCTGATCAAAAAATTATTGCAAATTGCCTTGGCCCACTACTTTCCAAAACTGGGCCCGCCCAACGCCATCCGGCCTGACCACATCTACTTGACGACCTTTACTAAGCGTTATGACATTCATGGCGAAGAACATCGCGAACCTGTCTCTTCCCAGACCCTGACCCAACTGTACAAGAACTATCTGATCACTCATCAGAGCGTCACCTTTCCCGCTGGGCTAAGCGGGTTATTCGGCAACAGCACTGACTTGGCTGACGACACGATGCTATGGCCAATGCGCGATGCGAATAACGCAATAAACACAATAGAGAAAATCATCAGGGAATCCGGCGTTGATTTTCCTAAAACCTATAAAAAAGCGCTGGATACCTTTTGGAACACTCCAAACGCTGATATTGGCAATGCGCTACCGGCCCAATGGCTTTCTGCGGCGGTGGGAGCAGAAGTACGACTGAGAGCCTCGGAATTGTCTAGCAACACAGCCTGGTATCAACACGATAAAGAACTAATCGATGCACTGGCCAGCGAAGGGGAAGATACCGTGGCTAGCGTCATCGAATGGCAATATGAACTACAAAGGCGTGCCGTTGCGCCACAGACAAACGCCCTGGCCGCCGCGACAATCGTAACCGCAGTCATCGCCATGGAGAATGCGCTACAGGAATCGACCGAGGTACAACGTGAGATCACTTATCGAATCCAAGATCTGCTAGATCGCCACGCTCAATATCTGTTGGACTTTCCGATCACCCCGATCAATACGCAATCAACCGGAGAAACGTTGCCCGAACAGGAACTGACGATCTACGGAACACAAGGCGTGCGGCCGCCCAAACGGGGCGACTCCCTGTCCGGGAGGAAACAACGCATCGATGCCTATGCCGATCGCGTGCGATTACAACTCAACGGCATAGAAAAGGGTCACGAAGGAGAACGGAACGTCAAGTTCCAGCATACCCACCCTTTCACAACACCTTCGGGTTACTTCAGCGGTGGCTTGCTGGCCGCCGGGTATGACCCCCATGAAAAAATAGTCATTACCTTGACCGCGTTTACGGGAATAGGACAACCCGAAAACCTCACCAGCAGCAGCCATCATACCTACTCAGCCTGGGAAATTGCCGCCGGCGCCCTTGCGCACGACAAAGCGTCATACGGCGGTGTTGGCCCACTCAACTTCCAGTACATGGAGATCGAGCCCAAAGACAAATTGACCATCGAGCAATTGGAGGAGCTCGGCAACGTGCTGCAACATCACTGGGAAAAAGACATCTACACGCCGATGCGAAACCCTTCTGGAACCCTTGCCAAACGTTCCGGGAAAGCCCTCGCCTACGCAATCCGCGGGACGCTGCAAAGCCTGCTGGATGATCCTGGCAGTTTTGAAAGTTTAACGGTCGAGGGGCAACTCACAGTGGGGCGAACCCTGGAGCAAAACGGTCAGATCATTATCCCCAACCTCTACGGTTATCCGCTCGTCGGGTATGCATTTGTTCCCTACACCCCGTATGACGGCGACTACACACATCGCCCCAATCACGGGCTGATCATTGATCTGGACAACTACAAAGTCCATGAGATCCAAGGTGATGACAGTTTTGCACATTGGGCAAGAGAAAATCGTCACGGCCTGCTTCGAACGTTCAATGCTCACGATGCGCAAGGAGGTATCGACGCCCATTGGCCAAAGGCAGCGAGGGTTCTGGATAATTTAATTGCCGGCAACGGTGCCCACTACGAAGGCTATTACAATCTTCTTTCTGACCAGTTGATACCCGTTAGAGAATTGTTCAACTACACCGGATCGCGGGGGCGCTATTACCGCTTGAAACATGGAAACTTGAGTCCAGAAGGCGACGACAGCATTGCCGCAGTGTATCAAGCCGTCAACGCCAACAATTTCGTCTGGGCCGATCAGACAAAAATTTTTGGATCGTCCCAACAAAGCTGGAAAGCCGCAAAGGAATTTTGGGGCAATACCTTCGGTTATTTACCCTTGGTGGGCAATAGTGGAAACATTGTCTTTGGCGTCCACGACAGTGTGTATGGCATGACCGCAGAAGATCGTATCCAAGGCAACGCCGCCGTGGTGATATCCATCCTGCAACTGATACATGAGGTGCTGCCTGTCGGGGTAGAGATAGGGATGACTGAAGTGCCTGCCGCCCTCAGCCAGTCCACCCTCAAAACATACAAATGGGCGCGTAATCTCAACACCGACGATCTTGAGTTCAGGCAAATGCCTCGGCCTTGGGACAACCCGGATGTTCTTCCCATCGAGTTGCAGGGCATTCAGAAAATAGAATTTGAAGGAAAAGAATATTTCGTGGCCGACGCGCCCGATGCGGGCGATGGCATGCATTATCTCTTGCGAGCACAAGACCCGGACGATGCCTCGAAATTAGTGAGCAGCGGCAAAATTGCCAAACCGGACGAATCCGGAATCTGGCGAAGACGAGGGATGGTAGGCGGCACGCCCAGAGGCGTGAAGAAAGTAACTGCTGATATGGTCAGAGCCTGGCAGAAGCTGCCAAAAAAAGACACCGGCCGAAAAAATCGCCAAGCTTTCCTGGACTTCCTAAAACCCTATGATGTCCCTCCCGCCACCTTCGTGGTTTACATCAACCAAAGCGGCACACTCACATCGCTGGGAGAGGCCCTATTGGCCGAGGCCACGTTGGGCGAGGCATTTAGACCCGTCACCGTGGAACATTTGAAAGCCTGGAGGGACATGCCGACAGCCGAGCGACAGAAAACTCCACAGCACCAGTTCGCGATGAACAACCGAATTTATTTGAGTGACCTTCGCAAGGACTCGTTGATAACCGGAGAACTCACTTGGAAAGGGCAATACAGGGTCGACTTGGATGCAGGGATGGAGTTTCACCGGCCCACCGTTGAAGAGTTGACTATGTGGAGAGATACCTCCGTAGCCGATATCAAAAAAACACCTTGGTATCAGTTCGCCCGCGAGCGAAACATTAATCCGCATACGTTTAAATCCCAGATAAAGATCGGAGGCGGACTGAGTGCCTTGGGTCATATGGAACTCAATAGAGGCGGCGTGACACTCATGCCTCCCACCGTCGAAGCGTTGAAAGCATGGAACGAGCTGTCCAAGGCTGAACGTGAAACCATCTCTATCCATGACTTTGCATTGCGCCGCAACCTGAACCCTCACACGTTTGCAACTGAAGTCAAAGCGAATGGCGAGCTGGCCGTGCTGGGTCAGTTCAGGATCAGCAAGGCCGAAGGCACCAAATTCCATCCCGTCACGGTTGAAGAACTGATCGAATGGCGAGACATGCCGGAGGCTGAGCGCAAGGAAACGTCCTGGCATAAATTTGCCCTGGATCGCTCCATCGATTTGCACAGCTTCAATAATTTCACCAAGGCGAACGGTGAACTGAAAACAACAGCGATCAACAAAATCCAGCAGGCCAATACCCATTTCAAGCCGCTCACAGCCCAGGATCTGCGAGATTGGCGGGATATGCTGCAAGCCGATCGCAACAAAACCAGCCGTGAACAATTTGCCGCCAGCCGGCGATTAAACCCAAAACGTTTCAATGCCGAAGCGCGTGCGACCGGTGAACTAGGGCCCCTCGGAGAGTTCAGGGTCAACAAGAACGAGGGGATCAAATACCATGAGCCGACGGCCAAGGAACTGATTGAATGGCGGGACATGTCACAAGCCGAACGGAAAAAAACGCCCTGGCATCAATTTGCGTTGGAGCGACAAATAAACCTCAAGAGTTTTTCAAACCTGGCCCGTGCGACCGGCAAACTGACGAGCGTGGCGCAATTCATCATCAGGGCGGCGGACAGCGAAGAACCGCTGATTGAGCCGACGCATCCAACTGCCCCGTCAGCCACCGAACCAGAACCCGATGTACATCCACGTCGGCCATTGGAAGAAGATGACCTATCGGACGATGACCCGACACTGGGTCCACCGGCCAAACGCGCCAAGACTGAACCTATGCCGCTTGCCCAGGCTCAAGCGCACGCGGCTGAGCGGGCGCAAGTGTTGCAGTCCCAACTTCCGCCTTTTGCAATCGACAAAACGACGCTGGCGGTAGGGGTCTTGAATAATGACTCAGGTGAGCAGCGGGTCGTCGTCTCGACCAGTTCGCCAAGAAGCTATATGCCTAAAAGCGTAGCAGTAAGCGCCGATGAACTGATCTATGGCCATGACCATGCAGAGGCCAACATCATCGAGTGGGCACGCCAGAACGGCTACTCCGTGCTTACGATTGGCGCGGGTAGGCCTATCTGCTCGAAATGCGCTCGATTGATAACTGCCATAGGCGCAACTGCCGCAACACCCATCAAGGAGGGATAAAGATGAACACTCAAACTCGGCTCACCAGCGTAGCGCCAGACTTGGTGGAATGGGGAGCCAGCCTTCCCGCGACACGTCGAAAAAATGTCGCGTGTGCGGCGGCGCAATGGGCCTGCACCAAAAGCAATGCCATGGCGCTTCATCATGAGCTGCCCCTCAAGCAAATGCTGCAGCCCACGTATATCGCTACCGAAGCCGATCGACAGCGTCTCGCCCAAAAAGCCGATGACCTGGATGAAAAATACTATTCAACCGTTGATCCGCAGGTGGATTCAAACGCGGCAGATGGCGACTTAACGCTGTTCGAACAGGCCAGAGCCATCACTTGCGTATTGTATGCGTTCGATGCCGACGAGTTGTCTGCTTTCTACGATGCGTTGTACGAAGCGCAAGCCGTAACGGACGATGTGGATGAACTTCGCCAGTTGTGCCGAACCTGAGAGCGCCCCCATTTGAAACGTGGACCACGGCGAGCCCCCTCCTCGCCGTGACTACACGGGTTTGGCCTTGAGATTACGCGCATACCACGGCCGCTGCGGCACGCGACGGAATAGTTCGGAGAGCTTTTTGTCATCGCTGCCGAAGGTGATGCGCAGGGCCAGCTTCATGGTTTCCGGGTCCATCTCCACCGAACGTCCAACCTGCAACCCCGGCGTGGTGCTACAACCGTGGGTGTCCGGGCCCAGCCAGGGGTCGGCGATTTCGACCCAGCGGCCCGGGGCGAACCAAGGCACACCGTTGACTTGCAGCCGGCTCACTTCGCCCGGATGGAAACGCTCGTGGGCGCGGAACCAGTCTTCGAGGCGGTCGTCGATCCAGCCGTGGAAGGCCCAGAACACCGGGCTCACATGGGAGGAAAACGGATCGCCGAGAAAGTCGTTTTCCGGAGCGTACCAGCGCGCGGCGAAGTCGTCCGGGTCGCGGGCGAACGGCACCGGGTGGCCGTTGGAAGGGTCACGGGGCACCGAGGCCCAGCGCATGTGCAGCCAGTCGTGCAGGCCCAACTCCACTTCCGAGCCAAACTGGCCGAGGGTCAGTTTCGACAGGTAGCGCGGGTCGCGGTAGCGCGATTCCCAGACCTGGAAATTGCTGTGGTACGTCTCTGCCGTCTTGATGTCGCTGACCCACTGGGCGTACTGCTCGTCGCCATCGGCCAGCCAGGTCGGCGGCAAGGCCGTGCCATCGTGGTTGTCGAGGTAGCGGGCGAACCCAAGGCGATCGCGCGCAAGTTCCGGTTGCGGCAAGGGGAAGCGCGGCCACGATGGCAGCGGCTGGAACGAACGGGCGGTGCCGAGCATGTGTCGGTGCATGAAAAAGAAATCCACGCCGGAACCGTTGCGATCCTTACGCGGGCCGCGGGCATCACGTTCCTGGTCCCGTGGGCCGGGCTGCCAGCCGATGCCGCGCAAGGCATTGCGCTTGTCTTCGTCCAGGGTGTGCCATTTGTCCCGCGAGGCGTGCCAGAGCTGGTGGAACAGCCGATGCTCGGGCGATACCAGCCAGGCCAGCAGCGCCGGGCTCAGCGGCGTGCGCTCCCGGGCCTCGGGGAAACGCTGCTTGATGGCGATGAAATGATTGTCGGGTTCCGGCAGCGCCAGAGGACGGTCCAGGCGCAACACGCGACCGCTGAGGGTGGCGCTGCCGGCATTGCCGAAACCGGCCCAGACTTCGTCCAGGGTCATGATGAACTCGTAGTCCGGCGCGTCCTGGCGAGCACTCATCAGCCGCCAGCTCAGTTGCTTCGGGTCGGTGCCGGCCAGGTCGCCCAGCACCCGATAACGCGGCTCATCGGTGTCGCGCAGGCGTTCGGCGCTGTCGAGGTAGCCCACCAGGCCACGGCCCCTTTGGCCGATATCGAGGAATAGTTGCAGATCATCCTGGGGCAAGCCTTCGAGACCGGCGTCGCGGCCGGTGAAACGGATCGTCCAGATGCCCCGCAACGTATCGGCCCGGCGCTGGCCCGCTGCGTCGGCCACATCGAACGAGGCCTCGCCGGGGGTGATGGTCGGGTCCGGCCGGGTCAGTTCGCGATGCCCGTAATACACCGCAGGCACGGCGGCACCGGTCAGCGCCAGGCCTGCCATGAACCATCGTCGAGAAATCGTCATTGCCTTACCTGTGTTCGGCCCAGGGGTGGGCTTTATCCAAGCTAGAACGATGGGTGGGCTGACAAATTTATAGAGAGCCTTGAGGCCGCCTTCGCGAGCAGGCTCGCTCCCACAATGGGCCTGAGTACATTCGCAGGAGATGGGTGGGTTTAAGGCCGCCGTCGCGAGCAAGCTTTGCTCCCACAGTGCAATTGCAATGCGGTCACCTGTGGGAGCAAAGCTTGCTCGCGATGGCGGCCCCGAGAACACCTAAATTTCCCACCCGATCACTCGTTCTCCCCAGATAGCAAAGGCCCCCGCGCCTGTCCTTCCAAGGCGAACCTGACTGAGATCGGCAATGACAACACCTCGTTCGAAAAAGGCTCTGTTTATCGGCCTACCCCTGGCCCTGGCGCTGGCCGTCGGTGCTGGCGTCGCGGCTTGGGACCATTGGTGGCGGGACAATCCCGGCTACCCGGTCAAGGTGATGAAAGAAGCCAGGGAGCTGCACGAACGCCTGCTGTCCTTCGACAGCCACATCACCGTGCCGCTGGATTTCGGCACCGCCGGCAATGAAGCCGACAAGGACGGCAGCGGCCAGTTCGACCTGGTGAAAGCCAACCGCGGACACCTGTCCGGCGCGGCCCTGACGGTGTTCGGCTGGCCGGAGTTGTGGAACGGGCCCAACGCGCCGCACAAGCCCACCGCCGGCTTCGTCGAGGAGGCGCGCAACCAACAGGAAGTGCGCTACAAGATCATCACCGGCCTGGTCCGCGACTTTCCCAACCAGGTCGCCATCGCCTATACCCCGGATGATTTCCGTCGCCTGCACGGCGAAGGCAAGTTCGCGATCTTCATCAGCATGCTCAACGCCTATCCCCTCGGCCACGACCTGAGCCTGCTGGACCTGTGGACCGCGCGGGGCATGCGCATGTTCGGCTTCAGCTACATCGGCAACAACGACTGGGCCGACTCCTCCCGTCCGCTGCCGTTCTTCAACGACTCGCCCGACGCCCTCGGCGGCCTGTCGGACATCGGCAAGCAAGCAGTGACGCGCCTGAACGACCTGGGCGTGATCATCGACGTGTCGCAGATGTCGACCCAGGCCCTGGAACAAGTCGCGCAACTGAGCCGCACGCCGCTGGTGGCCTCCCATTCGGCGCCACGGGCGATGGTCGACATTCCACGCAACCTCAGCGACAAGGAAATGCAACTGATCAAGGCCAGCGGCGGCGTGGTGCAGGTCGTCGGTTTCTCCCAATATCTGCGGCCGCTGACGCAAAAGACCCAGGACAAGCTCAACGCCCTGCGCGAACGCTTCGACCTGCCGCCGCTGCCCAACCTGGCGATGGCGCTGATGCCCGGCGACCCGATCATCGCCGCCTGGCCGGAACAGAAATTCGGCGAATACGCCGGCCAGCTCTACGGCATCCTCGAAGAGGAACCCAAGGCCAGCCTCAAGGACCTGGGGGACGCCATCGACTACACCGTACGCAAGATCGGCATCGACCACGTCGGCATCAGCTCGGACTTCAACGAAGGCGGCGGTGTGGAGGGCTGGGAGAACGTCGGCGACATTCGCAACGTCACCGCCGAACTGCTGACCCGCGGTTACTCGGAAGCCGACATCGCCAAACTGTGGGGCGGCAATTTCCTGCGGGTCTGGGATCAGGTCCAGAAAGCCGCCCGCCCCGCCCTCGCCTCGACCCAGAAGGCGGTCCAGCCATGAATGAACGTCGCACGTTCCTGAAGCAGGCCGGGATCCTCGCCGCCGGCCTGCCGCTCGCGGCCAGCCTGCCCGCCACGGCCAGCGCCGATCCACTGCCGCCGCTGCCGAAAAATAAATGGGCGCAACTGCGCTCGCTGTTCGATCAGGACCCGGACTACCTGCACTTCTCGAACTTCCTGGTCACCACCCACCCGCGCCCGGTGCGCGAGGCCATCGAAAAGCACCGCGCCGCCCTGGATAAAAACCCGGGGCTGTTGATGGACTGGGACCTGGGCGTCACCGAAGAACGCGAGGAAAACGTCCGCACCTGGGCCGGCCGCTACCTGCAGGCGAATCCTGCGCAGATCGCCCTCACTGGCAGCACCACCGAAGGCCTGTCGATCATCTACGGCGGCGTCCAGGTGGCGGCCGACCAGGAAATCCTCACCACTGCCCACGAACACTACGCCACTCACACCATTCTCGACCTGCGCACCCAACGGACGGGAACACGGGTGCGCAAGATCAAGTTGTTCGACAACGCCCACGACGTCAGCCATGAACAGATCCTCACGGCCCTCGACCGCAACATACGCCCCGAAACCCGAGTGCTGGGCATGACCTGGGTGCACTCGGGCAGCGGTGTGAAGCTGCCAATCGACAAAATCGGCGCCCTGGTGGACAAGCACAACCAGGGCCGCAGCGATGAGCAGCGGATCATTTATGTGGTGGACGGCGTGCACGGTTTCGGCGTCGAAGACCTGAGCTTCCCCGCCATGAATTGCGACTTTTTCATCGCCGGCACCCACAAGTGGATGTTCGGCCCACGCGGCACCGGCCTGGTGTGTAGCCGCAGCGAAGAGCTCAAGTACGTCACGCCGATCATCCCGACCTTCTCCGAAGCCACGGCGTTTTCCACGGTCATGACGCCGGGCGGCTATCACGCCTTCGAGCATCGCTGGGCAGCGGACGAGGCGTTCAAGTTGCACCTGCAACTGGGTAAGGCCGAGGTGCAGGCGCGCATCCATGCCCTCAACAGCTACCTGAAACAACAGCTGCTGGCACAGCCGAAGATTGAACTGGTCACCCCGCTGAGCCCGGCGCTGTCCGCCGGTTTCACCTTCTTCCGGATCAAGGGCCGCGACAGCGACGAGGTCGCCGCTTACCTGATGAAAAACCGCGTGATCGCCGACGCCGTGCATCGCGATGCGGGACCGGTGGTCCGCACCGCACCAGGGCTGCTCAACACCGAAGCCGAGATCGATCGCTTCATGGGGTTGCTGGGCAAGACACTCTGAACCTGACTTATCGAGAGAGATGGATGAACAGTTTTTCGCTGAAGTTATTCCCGGTACTGGCCCTCGCGTCCTTGCTGCCCTCCGGCGCCCAGGCGTCTCAAGCGGGCCAGGTCTTTCGTGATTGCAAGGACTGCCCGGAAATGGTCGTGCTGCCCACCGGCACCTTCCAAATGGGCACCCCGGAAGACGAAGTGGGCCGCGAGCCCGACGAAGGCCCGATGCACCCGGTGACGTTCGCCAAACCGCTGGCGATCAGTCGCTTCCAGGTGCTCAAGGGCGAATGGTTCGCCTACCTGCGCGACACCGGCTACACGATGCCCGACGGCGACGATCGCCCCGGCCGGGCCTGCAAGGCCGGCATCCCGGACTACCAGGGCAGCGACCCGCGCAAGCAATACACCGACCGGCACCCGGCGGTGTGCATGGATTTCGCCGAGGCCAAGGCCTACGTGGCGTGGTTGTCGAAAAAGACCGGCAAGCAGTACCGATTGGTCAGCGAATCTCTGCGCGAATACGCGGCACGCGGCGGCAGCACCGGGCCGTTCCCCTTCCCGTTCGACGAGGGCAAGGAATACAGCATCGCCCAGCACGCCAACACCTACGGCGCGGCCGACGGCTACAACTTCACCGCCCCGGCCGGCAGCTTCGCGCCCAACGCCTTCGGCGTGTACGACATGCACGGCAACATCTACGAATGGACCGCCGATTGCTACAACGAAAACTACGTGGGCGCCCCGAGCGACGGCAGCGCCTGGCTGACCGGCAAGTGCGAATTCAAACGCATCCGCGGCAACGACTGGGGCGAAGCGCCGGTGTTCTCCCGCTCCGGCAACCGCAATGCGCTGGTGCCGGGCGACCGCGGCGACTGGATCGGTTTTCGGGTGGCGCGGGAGATGTAGGCGCCCCCTGTGGGAGCAAAGCTTGCTCGCGATGAGGGCAGTACATCCACCCTCTTCATCGACTGCAACCCCGCCTTCGCGAGCAGGCTCGCTCCCACATTGGATCTCCAGCAGCCACAATATCCGCGTGCACACGGAGTCCTTCTGTGGGAGCAAAGCTTGCTCGCGATGAGGCCAGTACATCCAACAACTTCATTGGCTGTAACCCCGCCTTCGCGAGCAGGCTCGCTCCCACATTGGATCTTCTGCAGCCACAATATCCGCGCGCACCCGGAGTCCTTCTGTGAGAGCAAAGCTTGCTCGCGATGAGGGCAGTACATCCAACAACTTCATTGGCTGTAACCCCGCCTTCGCGAGCAGGCTCGCTCCCACATTGAATCTTCAGCAGCCACAATATCCGCGTGCACACGGAGTCCTTCTGTGGGAGCAAAGCTTGCTCGCGATGAGGGCAGTACATCCACCCTCTTCATCGACTGTAACCCCGCCTTCGCGAGCAAGCTCGCTCCCACATTGGATCTTCAGCAGCCACAATATCCGCGTGCACACGGAGTCCTTCTGTGGGAGCAAAGCTTGCTCGCGATGAGGGCAGTACATCCACCCTCTTCATCGACTGTAACCCCCAAAAAACGAAGAGAAAAAACGACGCTTCCCATTTCTGAAGAAGCGCCGTTTTGTCTAAGTGAACAGCATCACGCACAAGGCAGGTCTATTTCATTCTCGCAAGAATCAGAACTCCGGGGTGTACTTCACGCTGAACATCAGGTTGCGCGGATCACCGAAGTTGTTGTTGCCATCAAGCTGGTTGTAAGCGGGCGTTATGTACGTCTTGTCGAACAGGTTGTTGGCATTGAGCGCCAAAGCGATTTCTGGCGTCAGCTGGTAGCCGACACGGGCATTCCACACGGTATAACCCGGTACGTCGGTCTTTTCCTGGTAAACCAGTGTGTGGCTTTGGGTGGTGAAGCCCAGGCCAGTGCTGACACGGCTCCAGTCGCCGGTCAGCTGGTAGTTGCCCCATACCCGCAGCATGTGTTTCGGCGTCCAGCTACTGAAGACAACACCGTCCTTCCCCGGCTCCTCCAAGTACTTGGTGGTGTTGTAGGTGTAGCCCGCGAACAACTGCAGATTGTCTACCACTTCACCACTGATTTCCGCATCGAAACCCTGGCTGCGCACTTTCCCCGAGGCTGCCGAGCAATACCCGCCCTCACATACCATCCCGCCGGCGACGTCTTGGATGGCGCGGTTCTCGTGGTCGTAACGGAAGATGGCCAAGGAAGTATTGACCCGACCGTCCATCAACTCACCCTTAAGGCCGACTTCGTAGTTGGTGCCGACGATGGGCTTGAGCACCGAACCGCTGGTATCGACCTCGGTCTGGGGCTGGAATACATCGGTGTAGCTGGCGTACACCGCCCACTCACGGCTCAGGTCATAGATGATACCGCCGTAGGGCGTGACCACCCCGGTTTCAGTTCCGGTGTTTGCCGTGTAGGGGGTAATACCGGCTGAGTCTTCGGTTCTCGACTTGTAGCTGAAGTCATACCAGCTGACCCGGGAACCCAGCACCAGCGTCAGATCATCGATCGGCTTAACGCGCCAAGTGCCATACACACCCTTCTGGCGGATATCGTACTTACTGAGGACGCCCCGCCCGCCCGGGCTGTTGATCAGACTCTCATAGCTGATGTCCGGCCGGTTATTGTTCAGGTCGAAGATGGAGTCGCTGGTGCTGTTGAATGTACGGGCGTAGCGATCATCCGTCTCCAATTGCGAGAAGTTGCCGCCGAGCATGACTTCCTGCTCCATCGACAAGGCTTCGAACTTGCCGATCAGGTTCATGTCCAGACCAGACTTCGTGGACTGGAAATCAGTCACGAAATCGGCATATTGCACGCCACTGCCATCAGGCAAGAGACCACCCCCCCTTTGCACTCGCTGGTTTTTCGCCTGGTTGTCTTCAGTCATGTACACGGCACCCACCTTGAACGCCCAGTCATCGTTGAACCGATGCTCCAGGTCGGTGTAGTAGGTGGTGACATCGATTTCCGAACGGTTCCAACGCGCCCCCGTATAGGTCGAACGCGACACGTCCGGCATCGACCCGTCGGCGTAGCGTGGCAGGCCACGGATGTTGCCGCGCGATTCGCCGTTGGATTGGCTGACTGCAAGGCCCAGGGTGGTGTCTTCGCTCAGGTCGATATCCAACGCACCGTACAGCGAATGGGTCTTGCTCCACGCATGATCGACGAACGAATTGCTCTGGTCTTCGTCGATGACGACACGACCGCGGATATTGCCGGCCTGGTTCAGCGGGCCGCCGGCGTCCAGTTGCAGGCCGTAGTGATCCCAGGAGCCGGCCTTGCCGGTCAGGGTTACGGTCGGGGCATGCTGGCCACGCTTGCGCACCAGGTTGACGGCACCACCGGGGCTGCCAGTGCCTTGCAGCAAGCCGGCCGCGCCGCGCATGATTTCCAGGCGGTCGAAGAAGATCAGGTCTTGGGTCGCCCAGTTGCCCAGCGAATAGTTATTGCGCAGGATCGGCACGCCGTCATATTGCCAATCGTCGATCTGGAAACCGCGTGACGACAGGATCATGCCTTGGCCGACGCCCTGCAGGCCGACGATGCCGGTGGTCTGGTTGACGGCGTCCTTGAGGCTGACCAGGTTCTGGTCATCCATCTGCTTGCGCGTCATCACGGTGATCGACTGGGGAATTTCCTTGAGGGTGTGGGTGCCCTTGCCGAGGGTCACGGCCTTGCTGGTGTAGGAATGACTGCCTTCGGTTGTCGCGTCCAACGCTTGTGCACTGATGGTGGTCGCACCCAGCTCAAGGCCTCCCGTGGCAGGGCTGCGCATCAACATCCAGGTATTGCCCTCGAGGCTGTAGCGCACGCCTGTGCCCTTGAGCAATTCGGCGATGGCCGCCTGCGGGCTCATCGTGCCGCTGACGCGGGTGCTTTTCAGCCCGGCCATGTCGCCAGCGTTGTAGATCACTTGCTGGTTGGTCTGCTGACCAAACGCCTGCAGAGCCTGCGGCAGCGGTTGCGCAGGAATGTCGATGCTGACGTCTTGCGCCATTACCTGAGTGCTGAGGGGCAGTACGCAGACCCACCCCAAACCGGCCAACACCCGCCGCGAACGCAGGCCGCGGGACATGACGAGTGCCTTGAAAAGAAGTTTCAACTCATGAATGGATGACATCGTGTTCTCTATTATTGGTCGAAGTAAAAGTCCATGGGGCCGAAGGGCCCGCCGCTCGCCGGCACACGTGAACCCGCACCGTCGATTGCCCCAGGGCAATGTGTCAGGGCGTGGCCGACCCGATGTGCCCACATACCTAAATAAGACGCAGCATCTGCAAAAACCGGAATGACTTTACTTATCATTCGCGAAAACAATCAAAAAAAGGCCGGCGCTGCTGGGCGCCGGCCTTTTTAATCCTGGATTCCATGAACACAGCCAACACCAGGGCTGCAAACACACCTGTGGCGAGGGAGCTTGCTCCCGCTAGGCCGGTCCGACGCTTCGGGCGCAGCGGCCCCAAGATTTTGCGGTCGCTGCGCAACCGAGCGGGAGCAAGCTCCCTCGCCACAATAATGTGTGTCAGGCGGCTCCTCGCTAAATCCCCTTCCCCTCCAATCGTTCTACAGGTGGGCCCGCTCCAACCCGGCGTGCCGCCGTCCTCCAGCCCATGCGGTGCATGTCCCCGCGATGGCGTTCGTCCTTTTCATCTTGCAGGGAAACCTCCATGAGCCAACCAAAACGCGGGGTGATCAATGAATTGTTCACCCTGCTCAAACCCTTCCGGCTGATTGTCATCGGCGCCATCCTGCTGGGCATGGTCGGTGGCCTGAGCGTCACCGTGCTGCTGGCCACCATCAACCAGGTGCTGCACGCCGAAGGCGGGCTGAGTCACACCGTGGTGGGCGTGTTCGCCGGGTTATGCCTGCTGGCCCTGATCAGTTCCATCTGTTCCGACATCGGCACCAACTACGTTGGCCAGAAGATCATCGCCAAGCTGCGCAAGGAGCTGGGGGAAAAAGTCCTGTCGGCGCCCATCCAGCAGATCGAACGCTACCGCAGTCATCGCCTGATCCCGGTGTTGACCCACGACGTCGACACCATCAGCGACTTCGCCTTCGCCTTCGCCCCCCTGGCCATTTCCCTGACCGTCACCCTTGGGTGCATGGGGTACCTGGCAATGCTGTCGTGGCCGATGTTTCTGATGATGGTCGTGGCGATCATCATCGGCACCGTGGTGCAGTACATTGCCCGCGATCATGGGATCAAGGGCTTCATGGAGGCGCGCGACTCCGAGGACGAATTGCAGAAGCACTACAACGCCATCGCCGAAGGCGCCAAGGAGCTGCGCATCCATCGCCCTCGTCGGCACCGCATGTTCGTCTCGGGCATTGAGCACACCGCCGACAAGATCTGCGACACGCAGATCCGCTCGGTGAACATTTTCGTGATCGCCAAGACCTTCGGCTCGATGCTGTTCTTCGTGGTGATCGGCCTGGCCCTGGCCCTGCAGTCGCTGTGGCCGAGCGCCGACAAAGCGGTGATGAGCGGTTTCGTGCTGGTGTTGCTGTACATGAAAGGCCCGCTGGAACACCTGATCGGCACCCTGCCTATCGTCAGCCGTGCGCAGATCGCCTTCCGCCGCATCGCCGAATTGTCGGAACAGTTTTCATCCCCTGAACCCCACTTGCTACTCAACGACCAAGGCCAGCCGAAAACGCCGGTGCAGACACTGGAACTGAGCAATGTGGCCTACAGCTTCCCGGCGGTGGAAGGCGCCGCGCCGTTCCGCCTGGGGCCGGTGAACCTGAAGATCGACCAGGGCGACATCGTGTTCATCGTCGGTGAAAACGGCTGTGGCAAGACCACGCTGATCAAGCTGCTGTTGGGCCTCTACGCGCCGCAGCAAGGAGAAATCCGCCTCAACGACCACGCCGTGACGGCCGTGACCCGCGATGACTATCGTCAGTTGTTCACGACGATCTTTGCCGACTACTACCTGTTCGACGACATCGTCCAGGGCGACACCCATATCCCGGACGCCGCCAACCAATACCTGCAACGCCTGGAGATCGCCCACAAGGTCAGCGTGCGCGACGGCGCCTTCACCACCACCGACCTCTCCACCGGCCAGCGCAAGCGCCTGGCGCTGGTCAATGCCTGGCTGGAAGAACGCCCGGTGCTGGTCTTCGACGAGTGGGCGGCCGACCAGGACCCGACCTTCCGGCGGATTTTCTACACGGAGTTGCTGCCGGACCTCAAGCGCCTGGGCAAGACCATCATCGTGATTTCCCACGACGACCGTTACTTCGACGTGGCCGACCAATTGGTGCGCATGGAAGCCGGCCGCGTCATCACCGAACTGCAACCCGCGTAAATAATCACGATTCTCATTCTGGTTTTTCTGGGGTGGTGCGTCCTAATTAAGAATCGATCACAACTACACCCTATTAAAACTAAAACCTGCAAGAGTGAAACACATGCCAGCAACTCCGGGGATTCCACGTTTTACCAAGGCACTGATCATGCGCCGCCTGCTGCAACCAGGCTTCAGCGCCACCGCGTTCAGCCTGGCACTGGCCATGCCGTTCAGCGCACAGGTCCAGGCACAGGAAGTCGACCTCAACATCGCGGCGCAGTCGCTGTCGAGTGCCCTGCAGGCGTTGAGCAATCAAACGAACATGCAAGTGCTCTACAGCGCCGATGATGTCCAGGGCCTGCGCAGCCAGCCGGTCAGTGGCCGGTTGTCGCCGGCGCAAGCGTTGTCGCAGATGCTGGTGGGGACCGGCGTCATGTTCACGATCCAGGGCAACACCGCCAGCGTGCGCGCCAGGACGGCGGGGGATTCGCTGGAACTGGGCGCCACGACCATCACTGGTAAATCCGCGGAATCGGCCTACGGCCCGGTGGACGGCTACGTCGCCACTCGCAGCGCCACCGGCACCAAGACCGACACACCGATCCTGGAGATCCCGCAGACCATCAACGTGGTCACCGCCGACCAGATCGCCACCCAGGGCGCGCGTAACCTGACCCAGGCCCTGCGCTACACGCCGGGCCTGGACACCAGCGGCTTCACCGACCGCAACACCATCGCCGATGAAATCACCAGCCGCGGGTTCGCGCCGACACAGCTGTACCTCGACGGAGCCTACCTGCCCTATGCCGGCAGCCTGGGCGGCGCGCCGCAAATCGATCCGTATACCCTGGAGCGCATCGAAGTGCTCAAGGGCCCCTCATCGGTGCTGTACGGACAGAACCAGCCCGGCGGCTTGATCAACATGGTCTCCAAGCGACCGACCACTGAACAGCGCAGCCAGATCAAACTGGGCGCGGGCAGCTACGACCGGGTCAACGGCGCGTTCGACACCAGCGGCCCGATCGACGATCAAAAGGAATTCAGCTACCGCGTCATCGGCGTGGCGAAAAAAGGCAACCAGCAGGTCGATCACACCCACAGCGAACGCATGCTGCTGGCGCCGAGCCTGACCTGGGCGCCCAATGAAGACACCTCGCTGACGGTGCTGGCGCAGATCCAGCGCGATGACGGCCTGGAAGACTATCAGGCCCTGCCGATGATCGGCTCCCTGAAGCGCGGCCCCAACGGCCAGCGGATCGACCGGGACTTTTTCTCCGGCGACACGCGGTGGAACGACTACAAGCGTGACCAGTTCGTTCTCGGCTACGACTTCAGCCACAACTTCACCGATGACCTGACATTCCGCTCCACCGCCCGCTACACCGATGTGCGTGACCAGTATCGGGGCTTCTACCTGCGTGGTTTCGTTGGGAATGACCAGACCCAGGCCACTCGCAACAAACTCGACTGGCAGCAGCACAACACCGCCTACACCATTGATAACAATGTGGAATACAAATTCAACACCGGCGCCCTCGAACACACCACCCTGGCGGGCGTGGACTATCGTCATTTCAACCGTAAATACAAGGGCTACAACATCACAGGCGCGCCAATCGACCTGTACGGCAATAACAACAACTACGACACCAGCGACGTGACCCCGACGCTGGACACCCAATGGGACAACACCGTTCGCCAGACCGGCGTCTACCTGCAAGACCAGATCAAGCTGGACAAGTGGATCCTGACCGTGGGTGGTCGCCAGGACTGGGCCGAAGTGGATAACAAGGATTTGCTGGCAGACAATGTCGCTTCGCTGCGCGATAACAAGTTCACCGGCCGCATCGGCCTGACTTACGTCACCGACTTCGGCCTGGCTCCGTACATCAGCTACTCCGAGTCGTTCCTGCCGACCACTGGGACGGACGCTGCCGGCAATGTCTTCAAGCCGACCGAGGGTGAGCAATACGAAGTGGGCGTGAAGTACCAGCCGTTCGACAAAACCCTGATCACTGCCTCGGTGTTTCAGATCGAACAGAAGAACGTGAAGACTCAGGATTTGGACAACCCTGGGTACGAGTCTCAGACAGGTGAGATCCGCTCCCGCGGCGTTGAGCTGGAGGTCAAATCCGCGATCAACAATATTGATGTGATGGCTGCCGCGACCTACCTCGATTCGTTCTATACCAAAGATCAGTGGGGCTACCAGGACAACCGCAGCGAACAACAGGCTCCTGTCTCCGCCACCTTATGGGTTGACTACCACTTCATCCAAGCATCGCTCAATGGTCTGACCTTTGGCGCGGGGGTCCGCTATACCGGGCGTAAACCTGGCGACGCGGACAACTCGTTCGACGTCCCAGCCTACACCGTGTTCGACACCACCATCAGCTATGACATGGGCAAGGCCACCTCGAGCCTGCGTGGCGTCACCACCAGCCTGAACGTGCAGAACGTCTTCGACCGCGAGTACGTGTCCAACTGCAACTACTCGTTCGGCTGCTACTACGGCCAGGAACGCGTGGCCTCGCTGGACGTGACCTACGACTTCTAAGCAACACCGCACACAAAAAAAAATCGGGCCTGGCCCTAATGCCGATCAGTAAAGCGAAATAAAACCCGGCAGTAACCCTGTGGCGAGGGAGCTTGCTCCCGCTGGGGCGCGAAGCGGCCCTGTTTTTGGGCTGCTGCGCAGCCCAGCGGGGATAAATCCCCACGCCCCCGCTTGTGTGGTTTCTCCCTCTCCTCTTTACAACTCCCCGCCCCCCCGACGCGCCTCAAATTCTCGTGCCGCCCTTTGCTT
>NZ_JAGDEZ010000031.1:0-69238 GCF_017498305.1 Pseudomonas sp. OA65 | reverse complement strand
CGCCTTGTCAGAAAATCGAAGTGGTGGAAGCCGCCCACCCGGTGCCTGACGCCGCTGGCCTGGCCGTGGCCCAACGGGTGCTGGAGCTGGTGAGCAATCTCAGCGAAGACGACCGGGTGATCTTCCTGTTGTCCGGCGGCGGTTCGGCCCTGCTCGCGTTGCCAGCCGAAGGCATCACCCTGGCCGACAAGCAATCGATCAACAAAGCCTTGCTCAAATCCGGCGCGACCATCGGCGAGATGAATTGCGTGCGCAAGCACCTCTCGGCGATCAAGGGCGGGCGCCTGGGCAAGGCCTGCTGGCCGGCGACGGTGTACACCTACGCGATTTCCGATGTACCCGGCGATCTCGCCACGGTCATCGCTTCCGGCCCCACCGTGGCCGACCCCAGCACGTCGGCCGAAGCCCTGGCGATTCTCCAGCGCTACCACATCGAGGTGCCGGCCTCGGTGCGCACCTGGCTGCACAGCCCGGCGTCGGAAACCGTCAAGCCCGGTGACCCGAGCCTCGCCCGCAGCCACTTCCAGTTGATCGCCCGCCCCCAGCAGTCATTGGAAGCCGCGGCGGTGAAGGCCCGGCAGGCCGGTTTCAGCCCACTGATCCTCGGCGACCTGGAAGGCGAATCCCGGGAGGTGGCCAAAGTCCACGCCGGCATCGCCCGGCAAATCGCCCTGCACGGCCAGCCGCTGGCAGCACCGTGCGTGATTCTCTCCGGCGGTGAAACCACCGTCACCGTGCGCGGCGATGGCCGTGGCGGGCGCAATGCCGAATTCCTGCTGAGCCTGACCGACAACCTCAAGGGCCATCCCGGCATCTACGCCCTGGCCGGCGACACGGACGGCATCGACGGATCCGAAGACAACGCCGGCGCCCTCATGACCCCGGACAGCTATCGCCGCGCCGCCGAGCTGGGCCTGTGTGCCAGCGACGAGTTGGACAACAACAATGGCTACGGCTACTTCGCCGCCCTCGACGCGCTGATCGTCACCGAACCGACCCGTACCAACGTCAACGACTTTCGCGCCATCCTGATTCTTGAGGATCCAAAAAATGATGCTCGATAAAATCAGTTCCTCGCGCCGCGCTCATCTATGACATCTGCGCGTTTATGGACGGGCCGTTAACAGAAGTTGTTCACCAAAACAAAAGATCGTACTCAGTGTTAATTCGCTGAGTAATGCAACGTATCTACAGGCACGGAATTTGTGAGACGCCTTGCCTGGCGACGTGGGAGGCCAACCACAATACGAGCTCGAATCTGTCTGTAATGCTGAGGCACTTCCATACTAGGCCACGCTTCGTGTTCCACCTTGGCTAAAGCGAAGATGCATCATGCCCACCCCTCAAGTCGCAACGTCGCCCGAACCAAGCGTTGTTCCTCGCTTTCGATTTCCCTGAGGTTCTCGCAGATGCTCTGAATGTGAGCGATAGCCGCCTTTCGCGCCTGTTCAGGCAAGCGGCCGGTGACGGCGTTGTAGAGCCGCGCATGTTGACGGTCGATCTGACGCTTTTGCGGTTCGCGGTGGTAGAGGTTGTTGACCGAGGTAAACACCGAGTTGAGCAGCAAATCTGTCAGCGAACGCAAGGTTTGCACCAGCACCGGATTATGCGAAGCCTCGCAAATTGCCAGGTGAAATGCATGATCGAGCTGGGCATGTTCACTCGCCTCCAGCGAACGACTGTGGACATCGCGCAACGCATCGTAGCTACGGGTGATGAGGACGAAATCAGCCTCGGTTCCGCGCAAGGCCGCCAAACGCGCTGACTCGCCCTCGAGCAGGCTACGTACCTCGAATAGATCATAGAGCGTACGTGGCTGCGAGCTGAACAAGTACATCAGCGGTGACGCCAATCCATGCCCCGACAGGTCCGCCACGAATGATCCCTTGCCTTGCTCGGTCTTGATAATCCCGCGAGCGCGCAACAACTTCAGCCCCTCTCGAAGGGCGGTACGGGAAACGCCGAGTTTTTCCGTCAGTCGACGCTCCGAAGGCAACAGTTGCCCGGTCTTGAGCACGCCGTCTACGATCAGGCGCTCGATGCGCTCACACACCACATCGGCGACTTGCAAATTACGGCTCGATTCTACGCTATTCATTGATTATCCAACTGGTATGACCAGCTTCAGCGCAAATCTTGCGCTTGCCTTGACAGGATAATAAGCCGATGTTTTTAAAGTCTTTTTCCAAAAAAAAGAAGGAAGCAAGATTAAAAAACTGGTTCGACCAGACCTACAACACGTAGACAGTAAAGCGTCTCACACCAATGATGCAAGTCAGCAGTATCAGAACAGACTTCTAATAAAAACAACCGAGTCTCGCCCACCGTCTATGAACATTCTCTACGATGAACGCGTCGACGGCGTCCTGCCTGACGTTGACAAAAGTGCGTTGCTACAGGCCCTGCAAGCTCAGCTTCCAAACCTTGAAATCCTGCATCAGCGCGAAGAGCTTAAACCGTACGAATGCGACGGGCTCTCCGCCTATCGCACCACGCCCATGCTGGTGGTGCTGCCACGTCACCTAGACGAGGTCCAGGGCGTGCTTCGTCTCTGCCATGAACGCAAGGTACCCGTCGTCGCCCGCGGTGCAGGTACTGGTTTGTCCGGCGGTGCGCTGCCGTTGGAAAAAGGCGTGCTGCTGGTGATGGCGCGCTTCAACAACATCCTGCACATCGACCCCGCCGCCCGTACCGCACGGGTTCAACCGGGCGTGCGTAACCTGGCGATTTCCCAGGCTGCCGCGCCGTTTGGCTTGTACTACGCGCCAGACCCTTCGTCCCAGATCGCCTGCTCCATCGGCGGTAACGTGGCAGAAAACGCCGGTGGCGTGCATTGCCTGAAGTACGGCCTGACCGTCCACAACCTGCTCAAGGTCGACATCCTCACCGTTGACGGTGAACCCTTGAGCCTGGGATCCGACGCGCTCGACTCACCGGGCTTTGACTTGCTCGCACTGTTCACCGGTTCCGAAGGCATGCTCGGAGTGATCACTGAGGTCACGGTCAAACTACTGCCCAAACCGCAAACCGCCAGAGTGCTGCTGGCGGCTTTCGACTCTGTCGAAAAGGCCGGTCGGGCGGTCGGTGACATCATTGCCGCAGGCATCATCCCGGGCGGCCTGGAGATGATGGACAACTTGGCCATTCGCGCCGCCGAAGACTTCATCCACGCCGGCTACCCAGTGGACGCAGAAGCCATTTTGTTGTGTGAACTCGATGGTGTAGAAGCCGACGTTCATGATGACAGCAATCGCGTGCGCCAGGTGCTGGAACAAGCCGGCGCCACCGAAGTGCGCCAGGCTCGGGATGAAGCGGAACGCATACGTTTTTGGGCCGGGCGCAAGAATGCGTTTCCGGCGGTGGGCCGCCTCTCTCCGGATTATTACTGCATGGATGGGACGATCCCGCGCCGAGAATTACCTGGCGTACTGCGCGCAATTGCGGCGTTGTCGACCGAATACGGCCTGCGAGTGGCCAACGTTTTCCATGCAGGTGACGGCAATATGCATCCGCTGATTCTGTTCGATGCCAATCAACCGGGGGAACTCGATCGCGCCGAAGCACTGGGCGGCAAGATCCTCGAATTGTGCGTGAAAGTCGGCGGCAGCATTACTGGCGAACATGGTATCGGCCGGGAGAAGATCAATCAGATGTGCGCACAGTTCAACAGCGATGAGTTGACCATGTTCCATGCCGTCAAAGCAGCGTTTGATCCGAGCGGTTTGCTCAACCCCGGCAAGAACATTCCCACCCTGCACCGCTGCGCCGAGTTTGGCGCCATGCACGTTCACATGGGTCAGATGCCCTTCCCCGATCTGGAGCGTTTTTGATGCGCAGCGAACACGATATCGATGACAGTGGCGCGCTGCTGGAGCAGGTCAATCAAGCGTTGCAGAATGCCACTGCGCTGCGCATCCAGGGTTCCAACAGCAAGGTGTTTCTTGGACGTATCGCGGCGGGTGAAGTGCTCGACACGCGCTCCCACCGTGGCATCGTCAGCTATGACCCGACTGAGTTGGTGATCACCGCCCGCTGCGGTACGCCGCTGTCAGAGCTAATGAACGTATTGGACAATGCACAACAAATGCTGCCCTGCGAAGCACCCTCCTTCAGCAAAGATGCCACGGTCGGCGGGATGATCGCTTGCGGGTTATCGGGGCCGCGGCGGCCTTGGTCGGGGTCGGTACGCGACTTTGTCCTCGGCACACGGGTCATCACCGGGCACGGCAAACATTTGCGCTTCGGTGGCGAGGTGATGAAGAACGTAGCGGGCTATGACCTTTCACGGTTGATGGCCGGCAGTTTCGGCGCACTTGGCGTGATCACCGAGGTTTCACTCAAAGTCCTTCCGAAACCACGTCAGTGCTTAAGCATCAGCCTTGAAATGGACAGCGAGCGCGCCTTGCTTCGCCTCGCGGAATGGGGCCAGCAGCCGCTGCCGATCAGCGCGGCCTGCCACGACGGGGAGCGTCTGCACCTGCGCCTGGAAGGAGGCGAAGGTTCGGTGGCGGCGGCCCATGATCGTTTAGGTGGCGAGTGGCTGGACTCTTCGTATTGGCAAGATCTGAACGAACATCGGTTGAGTTTCTTCGATGAGGATCAGCCCCTTTGGCGCCTGTCCTTGCCGCATAACACGCCCCGGCTGTCCCTGCCGGGTGCTCAATTGATCGATTGGGGCGGCGCCCAGCGTTGGCTCAAGTCTGGCGCCGAAGCGACCTTCATTCGCTCCCTCGTCGAACAAGTCGGAGGGCACGCGACCTGCTACAGCCATGGTCTGATCGACAGCCCATTCCAACCGCTGCCTGACGCACTGATGCGCTACCACCGGAACTTGAAACAACAACTCGATCCACGGGGAATCTTCAACCCCGGTCGCTTGTACGCGGAGCTTTGAATCATGCAGACAACCCTGAGCGAAGACGCCCGCCAACTGCCTCGCGCCAAAGAAGCCGAAAGCATTCTGCGCAGTTGCGTGCACTGCGGTTTCTGCAATGCCACCTGCCCGACCTATCAACTGCTGGGTGATGAACTGGATGGCCCCAGGGGGCGCATCTACCTGATCAAGCAGGTGCTTGAAGGCAACGAGGTGACCCGCAAGACACAGGAACACCTGGATCGCTGCCTATCTTGCCGCAACTGCGAATCCACTTGCCCTTCTGGTGTCGACTATCACAACTTGCTGGACATAGGCCGGGCGGTGGTCGATGCGGCAGTGGCGCGCCCTCTCGGTCAACGACTGATGCGCGAGGGTTTGCGCGGCGTGCTGCCCAATCCGGCGCTATTCAAAGGGCTGGTTAACAGTGCCCAGGTTTTCCGCGCATTGTTGCCAAACTCGCTGCAAGTCAAATTGCCTCGCACCGTGTATCCGGCAAAGCCACGACCGACCACTCGTCATACCCGACAAATGCTCATGCTCGAGGGCTGCGTGCAACCGAGTCTGTCGCCCAATACCAACGCGGCCGCCGCACGCGTGCTGGATCGACTGGGGATCAGCGTCACCACAAACCGCGAGGCCGGATGTTGCGGCGCGGTGGACTATCACTTGGACGCTCAGGCCGCCGGCCTTGAGCGGGCCCGCCGCAACATCGATGCGTGGTGGCCAAGCATTGAAAGCGGTGCCGAGGCCATCGTGCAAACCGCCAGCGGCTGCGGTGCCTTCATCAAGGAGTATGGCCACCTGCTCCGCACCGACCCGGTGTATGCCGACAAGGCAAAAAGGGTCAGTGCCCTCGCCAAGGATCTGGTGGAAGTATTGCGCGGCGAGCCGTTGGATAAGCTCGGTGTACACAGCGACCAACGCCTGGCGTTCCACTGCCCCTGCACTTTGCAGCACGCGCAAAAACTCGGGGGTGCAGTCGAAGCCATTCTGACAAACCTGGGATTCAACCTGACCTCTGTTCCCGATAGCCACCTGTGCTGCGGCTCGGCGGGCACTTATTCGCTGACCCAACCCGAACTGTCCAGACAATTGCGCGATAACAAACTCAATGCGCTGGAAAGCGATCCCCCCGACGTCATTGTCACCGCCAATATCGGCTGCCAGACCCACCTCAACGGTGCAGGTCGAACCCCTGTCAGGCACTGGATCGAACTGATCGAAGCCGCGTTGCCTTAAACGAGCACTGGAGAATTCCCATGAAAAGCAAAGCCGTACTGAGCCAGACCGAAGTCAGCAAAATTCTCGCGGCCGCACGTACCGAAGCCCAACACAATCAATGGGCCGTCACCATCGTGATTGTCGATGACGGAGGCCATCCATTGGCCCTCGAACGCCTCGACGGTTGCGCACCAATTGGCGCCTACATCGCCACCGAAAAGGCACGCACTTCGGCCCTGGGTCGGCGTGAGTCCAAAGGCTACGAGGAGATGGTCAATGGCGGGCGCCACGCCTTTTTGTCAGCCCCCTTGCTGACCTCCCTTGAGGGCGGCGTGCCGGTCATCGTCGACGACCAGGTGATCGGTGCGGTCGGTGTGTCGGGGGTCAAGGCTGAGCAGGATGCGCAAGTGGCCAGGGCCGGTGCGCAATGTCTGAAGTGAATTGAGCGGGAAGGTATTAAAGCTAGACCGACATTGGGTGCCTCACCTTTCAGAGGGTGACTGAACTATCCAGTCGCCCTCCACTGGTCACCCTAAGTCCCTTTGCCAAACGTCGAAATAATATTTCTAGTTAAGCGATATATTGCACCTAATCACCTCGATAGCAATCAAGCCATCCCATACCGTCAGCCGTTACTCCAATAGGCTTATACTCACATCCAACCCAGCCCTGATATGAATGAGCGCTGAGAAAATCTAAAATTGCTCGCGCGTTGAGGCTCCCCACATTAGGTTCATGCCGTCCGGGAAATCCAGCAATTTGAAAATGATCAGCCTGGCCAAGATAGCGCGCGGTGCAATCCATTGGGTCAAGTTGCTCCATAGACGCGTGATAAATGTCCAAAATTAGTCCAAGCCCATCCAATCGTTCCGTCCATCGAATGGCGTCAGGCAACGAGCGGATAAAATAATCAGCCACCGAAACTTGATTGATGGCTTCGATAACCAGTTTGATTTTATAGCGACCCGCTTCTTCAATTGCCCAACTCATATTTTCTTCAAATTTACGGCATGATGTCTCATAGCTCGCGTTATCGACAATTCCGCTTAATACGTGCAGGAGCTGACTATTACCCGCTATGGCATAGTCCAACCCCCGAAGAAAATCATTCTTAAACTCGCGTGTTTGGCCGGCTAACGCAGCTAAGCCCTTGCTGTCGGGTCGCAAGGGAACGGTTGCCAAAACCTGCTGGAGACCGTTGCGATGTAAGTATTTTGCGACGGTGACGGCTGAGATGCCTTGCGGAAAACTGAACTCAACGGCCTCAAAACCAGCGTCGCGCGCCGCATTAAACCGATCTTCGAAGGGGAATTCAGTGAAGAGCAACGATAAATTTGCAGCAAATTTGATCATTTAGCGCCTCGGATTATCCCCGTCGATTTTTTCTTTTGTCGCTTGGTCGATCTGCTCAATCAACGCTCCGATACCATCCAGCAAAAAAGTCCGGGCGGCTCCATCCGCCAACCGTCCATGTTCTATTTTACTGTGTACGTCGCCAATGACGATCTGGGGATAAACCACCAAGGCAGCCCTGACCGCCCAGAGGGTTTCGTTGAGTTGTTGATGGGCTCGAACTCCTCCAGTAAACGCAGGCGATGCCGTAAAACCCAACACTGGGAGTCCAGTCAGGACAGACTTGCCATGGGGCCGGGACAACCAGTCCAGCGCATTCTTCAAAACACCCGACATACCGTGGTTGTATTCCGGCGAGCCGATCAATACCCCATCGGCGGCCGCCACGGCTGCACGCAGGTCGCTAACCGCCTGCGGAGCATGGACGCCGTCGTAATCTTCGTTGTACGGAGGGATGCTTTCCAATCCATGGAGCGTCAATCGAACCTGCCCGGTCAATCGTTCCGCTACTGTGTTGAGGATCGCCGTATGGGCCGACTGCTGACGCAGGCTGCCTGACAGGCCGAGGATATTTATCGTCGCGGTCATTCAAATACTCACAATCTGCGGTTTTGGCTTGAGGAGGAAATGAGCGAGCGCCGGCACCAGTATCAATGCACCCACCATGTTCCAGATGAACATGAAGCCGAGCAGGATGCCCATATCTGCTTGGAACTTAATGGGAGACAACACCCAGGTCAGTACGGCAATACCCAAGGTAATCCCCGTCATCACCACCACTTTCCCTGTCGAGAGCAGGGCCAGATAGTAAGCATCGGACAGGCTTGAACCATTACGCAGGTTGGTCAGGGTCACGCTAAGGATGTACAGCGCATAATCCACCCCGATGCCAACCCCCAGCGCAATCACGGGCAGCGTCGCGACCTTCACGCCGATGTTGAGCCCCACCATCAAGGCTTCGCACAAAATAGATGTCAGCATCAGCGGCAACACTGTGCATACGACAGCTCGCCAGGATCTGAAAGTGATAAAACACAGAGCGATAACGGCTGCATAGACCATGAAGAGCATCTGTACATTCGAACGCTTCACGACGATGTTCGTGGCTGCTTCGATCCCGGCATTTCCTGCCGCATTCAAGAACTGAATCTGATCAGTGTTATGAGTCGCCGCGAACTGCTCGACGGTCTGCACCACACTGGTGAGCGTGTCCGCCTTATGGTCCGTAAGGTAGACATAAACCGTGAGCAAATCGCAATTCTGGTTAAAAAGTTCACGTGGTGCACGTGTGATGATCGCGTTCAATAGCCCTTGATTACGCGGTATCTCATACCAGGTCATGCTGCCTTCATTCATACCCGCTGCAGCCTGCTTACTCAGCGCGGCTAAAGAAGTCGTCGATACCACCCCAGGCAACTGCTGAAGCTGCGCTTCCAGCGCGTCGACCGACACCAATGTTTGGTAATTGGCGCAATAGTATTGGGGGGTTTTTACCATCACGACGTACTTATCGCTGCTGGCGGAAAAGTTACTGACCATAAAGCGATTGTCGGTGTTGTAGCGCGATTCGGGACGCAGCTCCGGTGCTCCAGGATTCAGGTCACCGATCTTCACGTGCAGGCTGACGGCAAACCCGGCGGCCCCCAGCATCACGGCGATAATGATTGCACCGCTCGCCCATTTGCGCTCGGTGAATAGATCCAGAAACGCCCAAAATGGATGTCGGGCGTGGTGAGCGTCTAGCTGCGAGAACTTGTCGTTAGCCGCTTCACGCAACGCTGCCGCCTTGCTGACACCGGTGTACGACAACAGGATCGGCAACAGAATCAGGTTGGTGAAAATCAACGTCAGCACGCCGATCGTCGCGGCAACGGCCAGGTCCTGAATTACCGGAATCTTGATGATCATCAGAACCGCGAAACCCACGGCATCCGCCACCAGCGCCATCAACCCGGTCAAAAACAGACGGCGAAAGGTGAAGCGTGCTGCCACCAGTTTGTCGGCGCCACGTCCGATGTCCTGCATGATCCCGTTCATCTTCTGCGCGCCATGGCTCAAGCCTATGGCAAATACCAGAAACGGAACGAGGATTGAGTACGGGTCAAGATCAAACCCCAGAGTAGGCAGCAAGCCGAGCAACCAAACCACAGCGATGATCGAGCACAGCAGCACCAACAAGGTGCTGCGCACGCAGCGGGTGTACCAATACAACACGATGCCGCAGATGATCAAAGTGGCGGCAAAGAACATCTGCATCTGACGCATGCCGTCGATCAGGTCACCCACCACCTTGGCGAAGCCGGTGATGTGGATCTTGATGTTTTCGGTTTCGTACTTTGCCCGGATCTGTTCAAGCTGACTTGAAAGGGTGTTGTAATCGAGCGGCTGACCGTCGTCGGATGCAGTTTCCTGAAGGGGCAATAGCACGATGCTGGACTTGAAGTTGGCAGCGACCAGGCGGCCAACCTCTCCCGAGCGTTCGACGTTCTGTCGAATCTGCTCCAGGCTATCGGCTGACCCATCGTAATTGTCAGGTATTACCGGACCGCCGTCGAAGCCCTCCTCCGTCACGCCGATCCAACGGGTCGCGGGCGTCCACAGCGACTTCATGTATGAGCGATCTACGCCAGGTAACAGAAATACCTCGTCATTGATTTTCTTGACCGTCTCAAGGTACGAGGCATCGAAGATGCTGCCCTGCTTTGCCTCGATCGCGATACGTAGAGTGTTGCCCCCCTCGCCCAGTTGGCCTCGATTCTTCAGATAGTTCTGCACATAAGGGTGATCCGTTGGGATCATTTTTTCGAAGGCAGCATTGAGCTTCAAACTCAGTGCCTGGTAGCCCAGTACCAGGCTGAGTAACACGCAAATGCCTAGGATGACACTGCGATGATTGAACAAAAGCCGTTCAACCAGAGTGCCGGAGGATGGGTCGAATACATCCGGCTTAGGGGTGGTTTCGTGCTCTGCAGAGCGTGTATAGCTATTCATTGATCTGCTCCGGCGATTCCACTGCATCTGCGGACGACAGCATGCCCCGTGCGCTGCTGATGATCAGGCTGCCGTTTGCGGCCTGCGCCATACCTGTGAAATAACTCGGTTGAGTGATCTTCAGGACAGAGGCTTTGGTACTGCCCTGCTGAAAGCGCAGCACTCTCCCCGACTCATCAGCAAGGAGCACGGAGCCATCCTCAAGACGCAGACCACTAGTCAACGTGACCGGCTGCAAGGTGTCGAGACGCTGCCAGGTATCACCGCGGTCCTTGGACTCGAAAGCTTTACCGCGCAGCCCAAACGCTAGAATTGATCCGGCGTTGGTAGATTGAAGTCCGAAAGTCGTGCCTTCATAAGGTGACGCCAGTGACTCGAAGGTCTTGCCCTCGTCACTGGAACGCAACAGCGTACCCTGCTCGCCAGCAATGAACAGATCCGTTCCCACCCGTTCGATGCTGTAGAGATGCAATCCGCTTGGGTTATCAATACGGGAGCGCATCGATTGCCAGGTGAGCCCACCGTCGTGAGTAACAAAAGCCAAGCCATAAGCACCAACGACTATCCCGTTTCTGGCGTCCACGAAGAGTAGATCGAGAAAAGGTTTGTCGGGGCCATCGTCCACGAGTTGCTGTGCTTGAGCTAAACGCTCTTGCGCTTTTTCTGCGTCTCGAGCAGCTTCAGCGACTTGCTTGGCTTCTTGCAATTCGATATCAGCGGCCAGAACGCCGTCCAACTGCTTGTCCCAGTTTAGTCCGCCATCCCGGCTGTGCAGGACCACCCCAGCGTGTCCGACTGCCCAACCTTCGAGGTCGTCGAGAAAGCGAACTTTGACAAGGGTCATACTGACAGGGGACCTGACTTGCCTCCAGCTACCACCGTTATCCTCAGATACAACAATGAACCCTCTTTCGCCAACCGCCACAAGGCGTTGACCTGCCCTCGCGACACTCAGCATGACCGACTTAGCTGCCATGGCGCTTGTGATTGATGGCTGCACCGACAGTCCGCCAGGCTGTGCCGCAGCTACGCCGGTGAGCGCCGTTATGATTGACACACTTAGCATCAACGCCTTGAACGGATGTTGGTATGAAACCCTGGGATTTTGAATTCTCATTGGCGAGCCTCGATGATGCGGTTCAGCGGACGCCGCGCCAGTGACACCGCGTCCATGGAACACAAGTTTGAAAAGTTGCTGCGAGGCTCAGCGCACCGACCCGGATGCCACCGCGGTACCGGTGAAAAAGTTCTCGGGTTTGCGCGGTATCACGCTGTAGGTTTCCCCGTTCAGACCCTGGACGACGCTGTAGGTCTTGGCCTGCAGGTTGTAGATCACTACAGGTTTGACCACCACCGCTGGGATGGCTGGCACCACGAATGGCAGCACCTGGGAGACACGCCAGAGTTTGCCCTCGGCGTCGTAGCCATCCACCAGCGAGATGGTCCAGCTGTCTTCGTCGATGAAGAATCGGCGCTTGGGCACGGCATGGCGTTTGCCCGGCGCCACCGTGGCTTCCAGCTCCCAGACACGGTGAAGTTCCCAGCGCACTTTGTCGGCATTGAGGTGGTTGGCGGTAAAGGCATCTTCGCGTTTTTCGGCGTGGAACTTGTTGTCGTTATAAGGGATGTACAGTTCTTTCTTGCCCACCAGTTTCCAGTCGTAGCGATCCGGATGACCGATGAAGCCGTGCACCTCATCGAAATAGTTGGCGCCCGAAGCGACGAAGTCCGGGGTGTCATAACCCACGGTAGGCGCCCGCCGCACACGGCGTTGGCCGACCAGATACTGCCAGGCCTCTCGCGGCTGCTGAGCGTTGATGCTGTCATGGGTCACCAGTGATTCCCCAGCCTTGAACGGCGGCTCGCTGGTCAAGAACCGCAGCAGCGCATACTGCCCGGACCATTTATCTGCGGCACCGTCCTTGTAGTAGTACGGGTACTGCCAGTTCTCCACGCCCCGGCTGGCCAGCGTCCGAGTCCCGTCGGCGTTGCCGATGATGTTGGAATAGCCCATCTGTATGGATTCGGCTTCAACCCGCAGCAGGAAATTCCAGATGACCTCATTGCCGTTTTTCGGAATCGGGAACGGGATTCCGCCGTAGCACCCCTCTACTGACAAACCATTGCTGGTGGTCTTGCAATTGGTGGCATTGGCGAAGGTGTTTTGATAGACGCTGTCCGGCGCCGAAGCGCTGCGGTGAGTCGGGTAGACATCAAGGTGGAAGGTGTCGGGGAATTTGGCCAACAGGGCTTTGGTTCCTTCACTCAACTTGTCGGCGTACTGCGCAGCGTTCTTGGCGTTGATCTGCAACAGCGGTTTTTCGCCGGGGAACGGATCGGCGGGTACGTCGCCGAACTTGGCCCCGGCGACATCCTTGGTCAAGCCGCCGGTCCAGGCCGGAATGGAGCCATCGGCGTTGCCGGCTTTTTCGGCCCCCATGGGTGTCAGCGTGGTCTTGAGCTTCGCCGCCTCGTCAGGGCTGACCGCTGCCAGCGCGGTACCGACAGACAGTGAGATCGACAGAGTGGACAGCAATAGCAGTTTAATTTTTATCATTATCAGGGCCCGCCTGTTCTTTGCTTAAAAGGTTCGCTGGATCGAAAACGCCACGAAATCCCGGTCTTTCATGTTTTGCTGATAGGTGAACGAATTGGCTGAATTGATGACGGGCCCGGCCTCACCAAAGAAGTTGGTGTAGCTCAGCGAGGCGTACCACTGCTTCTTGTAATCGGCCTTGAGACCCAGGGTCAGGTCGCCGCCATGTTCCGGGCCAAATGCCTGGGGCGTGACGGAAGAACGCCCGGACGGGTTATAGCCAAGGGTGATCGGCGCTTGGACGTCGATGCCAGGAAAAACCTGGAAATATTGCGGTTCAAACGTGAAGCGCATGGCGAACGCATCGCGCGTGGTGTTGGGGTCCAGTTGATCGGCGTTCTTGGTCACGCTCAGCCGTCGGTTGAACGCCAGTTCACCCACCAGGGAAGCGCCGTCCCACAACGCGGATCCGCCGTAGACATTGATCATCGATACCTGGGCATGCCACGACCGACCAATGGGATACGCGGGGTTGGAATCGTTGTCGGCGTCCATGCCAGTGATGATGGTGCCGCCGACACCCGCCAGGGGCGTATCGAGCCTGATCGATGTTTCACCGGCAATATTGGCCTCGCCCACCAGCGTACTGAAGCTGGCACCGAAGACCTTCACGTCCTCGGGATAGACGTTGATAAACGAGTCGTCGGCCCCCGGCACCAGCGCGGCCGGGCGGAAGTAGAACACCGGTGTTTTTTCGTGATACTTCGCGGCGTAGAGCCCGAACTCCCAGTCCTCCACCGCGAATTTCAATTGTGCGCCGAACTGCCCGGAGTCCCTCGCCTCCTTGTCTTTGCCATGACGCAACTCACCCGTGGGGAAGAACACCCGCTCCCCGCCTTCACCCACAAAGTCCGCCCCGCTGAAGTAGCTACCTGCGGCGGGCAGACGGGTCTTGTTCCATTCGAATTGGTAGTAAGCCCCTACGCTCACGGTGTCGTTCAGTTGCCAGTTGCCAGACACCTGCTTGGTGGGCATCAGGATTTCTTTGAATTGGGAACCGGGGACTGATTGAAGCTTCACCAGGTCCACGGTGGACTGGGCGTTGGCAATCCCGTTGGCGCCGAAGAACAGGCTTTCACCGTAAATCTGGGTGAACTGCCCGAGCCGCCCGGACAACGAGGTCGTGCCGATTTCCGTCGAACCATAGATAAACGCGTCGAGGATTTCAGTCCGTTGGCCATGGATACGGCGGGTGTCGCTGGTGAATTCATCGTGGTCGACACTCACCGAGTTGGCTGTGCCCGGTGAATCGTTGTCATTGTCCTGGCTGTAGACGTTGTCGTACCAGGACGCCGCGCTGAGGCGTGCACCGACGTCTTTGTACTTGATGTCGAATTCGGAAAGGATGTCCAGACGATTGGAAATCAGCCCGCGATCGAAATTTCGATCGCCGTCGTCCAGGTTGGGATTGCTGTTGGAGGTCCCAGGGCCTACCGCAACCTTGTGGTCGAGCTTGTTCACGCGCCAGGCGTTGCTGTATTTGATGGTGTTATCCCAGGTCGCCGAAAGGTCCGGATTATCGGTGTCGATCTGGAAGGCTTGCGCCTGGGTTGAAAGACCCAGCAGTACCGTAGCGCTGACTGCGCAGGCAAGGCTGGAGACCGGCAACGGGCAGAACCGCTGGTTGGCTGTTTTCATGGAGATGTTCCTGTTTTCTTGTTTTTGTAAAAGATCATCCACTCGCAGCCTTGGCCGCGAATACCGCTGGCATCGCTATAATGCGTAAAAATATATTTACTGCACTCAGAACTACTTTATGCACAAAACCTATCCTTGCGCAAATTCAAAGTCAAGCGGATTCAGGCGAGCATCGCGCATTTGGGGGTTGAGAAAAGGAAGGGAAAGTCGACAGAGGGCCGAAAGACCCGGCAGAACCCCATCGACAGCAGGCGCTCAATCAGTCTTTGCACTAAACTTTGTTTTGCGCATAAAATGCGTTTGGTGCAAATTTCAGGACGACTCCGACCATGATTCCCTCTCCCAGCGTTCCGCTGATTGATGTCGCGTTGACGAAGATGAAAAAAGCGATCGTCTGTTGTGAGCTGCCCCCCGGCGAAAAGCTCAAGGTCGCAGAGTTGTCCAAGACCTACGGACTCAGCAGCTCGCCGATTCGTGAAGCGCTCAATCGTCTGACCCAGGATGGCGTGGTCGAAGCCAGCGATAACAAAGGCTTCAGGGTTGCCCCCATTTCCGTCACCGATTTTCGCGACATCACGCGCATGCGTTGTCTGCTGGAATGCGAGGCGTTGGCCGATGCCATTCAGCATGGCGACGACGCCTGGGAAGCCGATGTGCTCGGGGCATTTCATCGCCTGAATCTGGTGGAGAAAAAACTCGGAAGCGGTGTGCTGGTGCTCGATGATGAATGGTCGACCCGACACAAGGCCTTTCACTTCGCCCTGTTCGCGGCGTGCCCATCACCGTTGTTGCTGAAGATGATCGACTCGTTGTTTGATCGAGCTGAACGCTACCGGCGCTTTTCCGCCCAGCAGCGGATCACCCAGCGGCATAAGGGCAACGAGCATCAGAAGTTGATGGAAGCGGCGCTGGCTCGCGATACTGAGAAAGCCGTCACCTTACTGCGCAATCACATCCAGGAAACCCTGGGCCGGATCGTCGAAGCCATAGAACGCCGACAAGCCACACTTCAATAAGCCGTACGTAATAAAGCCCTTCGCCTGGCACTGTTTTCGTGGACAGCACCAGGCGAAGGGCGTGTTGCCCTTCAGGCTTTAAGCCTGTTCGAACCTGATCGTCTTATCGCAAACACCACCTTGAGCCGACGTGGGTTTCTGCGGCGGCTTGCACCACAGCGCAAGCTCCATGCCCTCGAGCAACTCCATCGCCCAGGCCACCGTGACTGCCCCGCCATACACGTAGTGATCAGGCCGCACGATCACCACATTGCACCCTCGCTGTTCCAACCATTGCGCCAACAACCCATCGACTTCCTGATACTCATCGGCAGCGCGAGCGCCTGATTGTTCAGGGTTGACCAACCGCACGACGTGAATAGGCAAGCCTTTGAGCGACTGGCTGCTGCGCAGACATCTCAACAACGCAGTGGCATCGAAGCCGGGGGCAACGACCACACGAAACACCTGGCCGGTAAACTCATCGAGCAGGGCCCGCTTGCCGACATGGTCGATCACCATTGGCTGGGGAAACAGCTCACCGGCCGGCGACACTTGCGCGATAAACCCCTGGGACAGACCGGGGATCAACGATTGCCGGATGGTCCCGCCCGGGTTCTCCTTCATATGTTCGATCAACCGTGCATCCCGGTTCGCGGCTCTTTCGCTGTCGCGCTCGCAGATCACTCCGCCGAACTCCTTGGCCGCCAAAGTGGTCTGGCGCACATGAGGGATACGCTCGATCTGATAGGTTTCCAGGAACTCCGGAGCCGCCAACCCTTCTTTCACCAGGGCGATTTTCCAGACCAGGTTCAAGGCATCGCGGATCCCCTGGCACATGCCTTGTGCCAGGAATGGCGGCGTCATGTGGGCCGCGTCCCCGAGAAAGAACACCCGGTCCGCTTTCCACTGCTCCAAGATCAATGCATGGAATCGGTACGCCGAAGCCCGCCATAACTGATAGTCCTGCTCCGGCAACCAGCGGGAAATCAGCTTCTTGATCATTTCAGGTTTTGAGATTTCCGACGGCTGCTCATCCGGATTGATCATGAACTCCCAGCGACGATGTCGCCCGGGGCCGACGACAAAGGTGCAAGGCCTGGCCAATTCGCAGAACTGGACGTTGGTCTTCGGTAGGTCCTCCCCCGCCCCTTCGTTGAGGATCACATCGACCACCAGCCACGGCTCGTCGAACGCAAGGTCGTCCATCTTCAACCCCAAGCGGGTGCGGATCGGGCTGGTGCCGCCATCGCAGGCCAGCACATGGGCCGCCGTGACCGTGCGCTCAGTCCCGTCCTTCGCCTGGATACGCACATTCGCCTGGGACTCGGCGGAGTCAACCGACAGCACCTCAGAGCCCAGCTCAACGGTTACCGATTTGAAACGGGCAATTTTTTCGCGAAGTGCACGCTCCACCGGCGGCTGGGAAAACACATAGTTCGGCGCCCAGCCCAGCGGAAAAGGCGGTTGGGCAGCGTCAATGCGCTTGATCAACTGAGAACCGGTCGTACGGTACTCCGAGGGACGGTACGGCATGACATGTTCGGCAATGCTGCCAGCCAGGCCGATATTGCCGAAGACTCGCATCACTTCATGGTCAAAGCCCATGGCCCGAGGGTTGGCATAGACCGTTTCGGACTTCTCCACCACCAGGGCATTGAGCCCCCACAGACCGGCCAGATTGGCGCACAAGGCGCCCACCGGTCCCATTCCAACAATGATGACATCGTAGTCCATCGTCTACTCCGCTTCTTGTAGTTGTCGATTGCGAGTGCTGGTTGATGCCAATCACAACGTCTGTTCATCAACCAGATATCGTCTTTACCGGATGGAACGATCAGACGATTCGGACCCGCTGCTCCTCAATCTTCGTGCGAATGGAGTCCATCCATTGTGCGCGCGTCTGGAACTCTGGACGGCGCCTGCACATTGCCTCGGTCTGGGCCAGAATGACCTCGGTCGGTAGCTCGAGATCCAGAGGTTCCTTGCACGGCTGAGCGGTATAGAACGGTGTATCGACATACATCTCGACGGGGTTGCCTTCAGGGTCCTTGAAATAAATCGACCAGGCATTCCCGTGGTCCACTTGGGCGATGCCCTCAATGCCGCTTTTTTTGGCGAATTGATAGTACGCCTTCAGGTCATCCAACGAATTGAGCAGGAACGACAGTTGATTGATCGGGTTGAACGGCAGATCAACAGGCTTCCCGTCAAACAGCACGACCTGATGATGCAGCTCTGGATTCTGCGTCATGAAGAAAAGACGATGCCCTGTCGAGGCCACGCCTTTGTCGCTGACGATGAAACCCAGGACGCGACAATAGAAGTCGACCATCCGATCCAAGTCTGAGCAGAACACGCCGGAATGGGTGAAATTGATAGTAGGTAAGGCGGGCATGTGGAACCTCCAGTTTCTTATGATTGTGTAGAGGACAACGCTCAGGCTTCGTCAATGACGCCGTTCGATAGGGTCCCGATTTCAGTGATGACCACTTCGAACACATCACCCGGCTTCAAGAAAATCGGCGGTTTGCGCTTGAAGCCGATCCCGCTCGGCGTACCGGTTGCCAGAATGTCGCCAGGGTTCCATGGCAGCGCCTTGGACACGTAGGAGATCAAATGTGGAATGTCGAAAGCCAGCTCCGAGAGGCTGCCTTCCTGCAGTTGCTCACCGTTAAGAATGCCCCGTACCACCAGCGTACGGTAATCGGAAATTTCCGACGCTGGAATGATCCAGGGGCCCAGTGCGCCAGTTTTTCTGAATGTCTTGCCCATGCCGTACTGGTGCGTATGGAACTGCCAATCCCGCACGCTGGCATCGTTAAAGCAGGTGTAACCCGCCACATGGTCCATTGCATCGGCCGGATCGATGTGCGCGCCACCTTTACCAATGACAACGGCCAACTCAGCTTCGAAGTCGAACTGCTCTGAAACTTTGGGCCTGACCAGTGGTTCGCCGTGGGGCAATAGCGTTTCGGCAAATCGCTGGAATATCACTGGAAATTCCCCGACCTTCCGGCCGGCCTCTTCGGCATGAGCCACATAGTTGATGCCCACACAGATCACCTTGCCAGGATTAGGTATGACAGCCTCCAGTTGAATACTGGAAAACGGATAATCGGCCTGGGCGGTCTCGACGATCTTGCGTGCCTCCTGTACCAGCAATCGATTGGCCAGAAACGAGGCAAGATCCGGAACTTGCGCAAAACGACGGGTCAGCTCGACCACCCCATCACCTGACACGGCGCCAAAATGGGCCTTCCCTTCTTTGCGGTACGAAATCAGCTTCATGTTCCTCTCCTATTTTTTGTGCACAAAAACTAATTTCTTGCACCATACATCATTAAATGCATAATGCAAAAGGTCGCGAAAAAAAATAATGAGCCCCATGAGGCTCCTGGTTCTGGAGGCAAGCATGTCGCTGGTGATGGTTCGTAAGATCAAACTGGACATCGAAGAAATATTCCACGAGGGAGGCCCCCGTATATCAACACCATTACGCATCGCGGTCGCTACCGCTGTGGTCGCCAATCCCTACGCCGGCAGATATGAAGAAGACCTGCTGCCCTTCATGCAGGAGCTCAGGGGATTAGGCGCACAACTGTCGGAGCAATTGATCCAGGCGCTGGGCGGTGCCTCGCAAGTGCAGGCTTATGGCAAGGGCGCAATTGTTGGTGAAGACGGCGAACTGGAGCACGGTGCGGTCTGGCACGAAGCCGGGGGTTGGGCGATGCGTGAAGCATTGGGCAACCCCAAGGCAATCGTTCCAGCGGGCAAGACTATCGGTGGCCCTGGTTGCCGGGTGATGATTCCGCTGGGACATATCCAGGCAGCTTATGTCCGCAGTCATTTTGGTGTGGCGGAAATGACCGTGTGGGATGGTCCTCGCCGTGGCGAAATCGCTTTTGGCCTGGCCATGGCCACCGGCGGCAGGATTCATGCGCGGCTGGGCGGCCTGAGTGCTGCCGAAGTGAAGGGCGAAGACGGGTTACGTTGATGCCAGGGTTTTGAAGTGTCGCTCCACGGATTACGTACCACGACAAAAATAATATGAGTATCGGAGAACATCATGACTGCAAAAACGATGCGCGCCGCACGCCTGTATGAAGGCGGCAAACCCATGGTCATCGAGCAGTTGCCCGTACCGGGCATTCGTCCAACTGAAGTGCTCGTCAAGATCAAGGCCTGCGGAATCGTCCCCAACCTCCATAACATCCTGACCAACTGGGTTAAATGGTTCCCCCAAAATCCTCTGCCGAAACTGCCGGCGACCTTCGGCCTTGACCCAACGGGAGTCATCGAGGCAGTTGGCGAACAGGTCTACGACTTCAAGGTTGGTGACCGGGTCTACGTCAATCCAGGCCGCCACTGCGGTTCCTGCCGGTCTTGTCGTGCGGGCAATACCATCGCCTGCACGGCGTACACCTTCAATGGCTATTTCGGCTTCACACCAAAAAGCCCGCGCATGTTCGAAGACTATCCCTACGGTGGCCTTTGCGAGTACATCCCTGCGCCGCAATACAGTCTGGTGAAACTGCCCGATAACCTCAGCTTCGAGACGGCCGCGCGACTGGGCTACCTGGGTACCGCCTACAAGGCAATGCTCAAGGCCAATGTCGGGCCTGGCACCACCCTGCTGATCAATGGCATCAGTGGCACGCTCGGCTTGGGCGCAGTGGCACTGGCGCTGGCGATGGGCGTGCGTAAGATTCTCGGCACGGCCCGCAACCAGGAGCTCTTCCAGCGGGTGAAAGACCTCGCCGCGCCAGGTCGGATTGAAATCCACACCTTGGGCACGCTGCCGATCAACGAGTGGGTCAGTGAAATCACCAATGGTGAAGGCGTTGATGTGGTGATCGATGCTCTGGGTCCAGGTGCGCCACACGAGACCCTGACCCAAGCCCTCAAGTCCATCCACCGCGGCGGGCATCTGGTCAACATCGGTGCCATCGCCGGTGACGTCCCGATCGATCTGCACTGGATCATGGACAACGACATCCAGATCAGCGGTTCGGCCTGGTTCACCGCTGGGCAAGGACAAGCCATGGCGGACATGGTGGAATCTGGCACGCTGGATCTTTCATTCTTTGAAAACACCGCTTTCAGCCTGGAAAAAGTGAACGACGCGATTACCGGTATCGAAAATCGACATGGCGGCTTCAGCAATTACGTCATCTGCCCCTGACATTAACGAAACCCGTTCACCACAACGGCGGGCACTGTAATGCCCGCCCACACTTCCAGGGGAATGCTATGAAAATCCGAAGAGTCGTCACGGGCCTGGATGCCGCAGGCCAATCCGTATTTATCAGCGATGACGCTGCTCCACGCGCGTGCTCCTTTGAATCCATTCCCGGCCATGCCATGGCGCACCTGTGGTCCACCGGATCAACGGCCGGAACGTCCGTCGCACAGCAGGACCCCACCCTGGGGCACCCCTCCCTGGTGCCCGGGCCGGGCGAAACCAGCCTGGCAATCTATGATTTTCCGCCGGACACCGTGATGCAGAACCCGACGGATGTCGGACAGATGATCGAGGAATTGGGCGGTGCCCTGCCCGGCTTGTTCGAATGCTTTGAACCGGACCATCCGGGCATGCACACGACCCCGACCATCGACTACGGCATTCTGCTCCAGGGTGAACTCTGGCTGGAGCTGGACAATGGAGAACAAAAACTGATCCGGCCCGGCGACGTTGTCATCCAGCGCGGAACCCGCCACGCATGGCGTAACAAAAGCGATCAAGTCGCCCGAGCACTGTTTGTGATGATCGGTGCAAAACGCGACTAGCCAACATTTTCCCAAACGCTGAATCTAGGATATATACATGACCCTACGTCAGATTGCGGTGATCGGCGCCGGTACGATGGGCAGCGGAATCGCCCAGACGTGCGCGGCAGCCGGCCACGACCTATTGCTCATCGATATCAGCGAACAGGCACTGGAGCGAGGCCTGCACGCAATGCAGAAGAATTTGGACCGGCAAGTGGGCAAAGGGACCCTCACCTGTCAGCAAGCCACCGACACGCTACAACGCATCCGCACCTCGACTCATCACACCGATCTGAACGATAGGGATATGGTGATTGAGGCAGCCACGGAAAACTTTGCCCTCAAGTGCTCAATCCTACAACAGATCGCCACCCACGTTCGCCCGGACTGTCTGATCGCAAGCAACACCTCATCGCTGTCGATCACAGAACTGGCAACCAGCATCAACCGCCCGGAACGCTTCATGGGTATTCATTTCTTCAACCCGGTGCCCGTCATGGGGTTGGTGGAGCTAATCCGTGGTTTGCAAACCAGCGACACGACCTGTTTCATCGCCCAGGCATTGGCCGAACAGCTAGGAAAAACCGCGATCCATACTCAAAATCGCCCGGGATTCATAGTTAATCGAATCCTCATTCCGATGATCAACGAAGCCATCTTCGTCCTTCAGGAAAATGGCGATGCTCAAGCAATCGATGCCAGCATGCGATTGGGGTGCAATCAGCCGATCGGGCCTTTGGCATTGGCCGATCTGATTGGATTGGATACCGTGCTGGCCATTCTGGAAAGCTTGCAAACTGGTTTTGGTGACCCGAAATACCGTGCCGCACCTTTACTTAGGGAGTTTGTCGCTGCGGGCTTCTTAGGCAAAAAATCGGGACGAGGTTTTCATGTTTACAGCTGAAGCTTATAGGGGGTACGAAACTATACGTGCTCAAGCTTTAGAGCTCTTCGTTAACAAGGGATTCGGCCAAGTTAGCATGCGGGAATTGGCTCGCCATGTGGGCCTTGCTCCGGGCTCACTGTACAACCACTTCCCTAGCAAGCAAGCGTTGTTATTCGATCTAATCGAGGAAATTTATGAAGAGCTCTATCTGCTTGTTAAACCTGCGCGTCAAGGAGTTGACAAAGTTCGTTCTCTGTCGAGTCTAATCGTTGCACATCTGCGCTTGCACCGACGGCGCCCGCAGCACTTTCGACTAGCGCTACATGGCTTTGTTTATCTAGATGACGCTCAGCAGCAACGGATCGTCAACAAGCGCAAATTATATGAAAGCGCCTTTATTACTACAGCATTCAACGCAACTTTTCTGGCCAAAGACACAAGCTCGGTGGCTGTGCAGGCCATTATACAATTTCTCAATTACCTACCGGGCTGGCTGGATGATGGTCATCTAAATGACGAGGCATGCGCACTTCTTGTCGAGCAATTTGTCACAGGAGCACTCCGCGAATGCTCAAAGTCAGCCATCCAAAAAATCCCTGCTCCCGCTCCTTGAATTAAATATCGCTTAACAAGCGAGCGAGACTATTCAGTCATACACGCTTTTGTCCGCCCCGATTGAATTATGTACAACACGACGTATTTTCATAATTCAAGATAATGCTCGTGCGCAAATGAAAAACAGCTGCTAAGGTCCGCAGGGAAGCACCATACTCGCAACTACCAAACAGTTATTTGAATTTTGTTTTTTAACGCTCCAAGCTATATGAATAACGAAACGCACTGACGAATCGCGGCTGTACCTACGTTAAGTCCCCGTTACACAGGTTTTTAATCAGATCCAATGTCTACCTATTATCGTTCGGCGTCTCACTGCAAACCGCCAAATACAGCCTGATAAATTTTAGTTTTCAGTGCCCATCTAAAAGTACGATCGGCAAGGGGTTGTCTGGACGAGCTCTGGCTGCCAGTCTTGGATAGCTGTCAGTCTCAAAAATAATCAATGATAAGAGATTACCTCATGCTCAGAATAGGGGTTTTAGGATGCGGCCGGATAGGAAATGTGCACGCTGCAAGCGTTGTGCAGATTCCATCTGCCAAACTGATTGCAGTAGCCGATGCAATTCCTGCAGCGGCTCAAGCATGTGCCAACCGATTCAATGTCGAAGCACGTTCGATTCAGGATCTCATCAGCGCAAATGATATCGACGCGGTGGTCATCGCGACGTCCTCGCCCACACACTTCGAGTTCATTCACGCCGTGGCGGACGCAGGAAAACCGATTTTTTGTGAAAAGCCTATCGATATGTCTTCTGATAGGGTTCGGCAGTGCATTGAGAAGGTAGCTGCAGCCGGGGTCCCTTTCATGACCGCGTTCAATCAGCGCTTCGATCCACACTTCGGGGCGCTTCAAAAACGTCTCGCTGCTGGCGAAATTGGTGAACTGGAATCGGTGTCAATCATTTCCCGAGATCCATCCCCTCCGCCGAGAGATTACCTTAAAGACTCCGGTGGCATTTTCAGAGACATGATGATTCATGACTTTGACTTAGCTAGATTTCTACTAAACGAAAATCCGACCCGGGTTTTCGCAACCGGTGCTGCTTTAATCGATCCAAGTATCAAAGAGCTGCATGATGTAGACACCGCAGTTGCACTGCTGATGACCAAATCAGGCAAAATCTGCCAGATCTCTAACTCGCGGCGCGCTAGTTACGGTTATGACCAGCGACTTGAAGTGCATGGTGCCAAGGGCATGCTGCGAGTGAAGAATGTGCATGAAAATCAGGTGGAGAGTGCAACAAGCCTTGGTTTTACCCTGCCTGTTGCGAAGCCATTCTTCCTCGAGCGATTCGGCCCCGCTTATCTCGCCGAAATGGAACATTTTATTTCGTGCATCTCCACAGGCACTTCTCCCACTCCGAATGCAGAGGACGGGCTGATTGCTCAGCTGATCGCAGATGCTGCCACTGAATCCTTGGCGCTCGGTCAACCGGTCGATGTTAACTACTAGTTCACCAAAGTAGGAGTAACCATGAGAATTGGGATTATAGGACTCGGGAATGTAGCCGAGCTCCACCTTACAGCGTTGAAAGAGCTTGATCCTGACGCATATGTGGGCGGTTGGGGTAGAACTGCCAAAAGAGCGGAGCTGTTCGTAGAGCGATTTGGGGGACGCCTTTATGCATCTCCGGAGACATTGCTCGCAGACGAGGCCATTGATGCCGTCATAATTTGTACCAACGCTGCATCCCATTTTGCTTTCGCGAAGCAAGCGTTGTTAGCAAAGAAGCATGTTCTGATAGAGAAACCTATTTGCGAAAGACCAGAGCAAATTCAGGAACTGGCGCAATTAGCGCGAGAAGCAGGCAAGGTTTGCATGCCCTCACATAACTATGTATACGCCGAAACGATGCAACGGGTGCGGGCTCATATCGATGCCGGTCACCTGGGTGAAATCCTGAACTTTTGGGCGATATATAATAAGCGTCACCCAGCAGAAATGGGATCGCCCGATCTGACCATGAGTGAATTGATGGTACACCACGTCTACTGCATGCTGTACTTCTTAGGACGTCCAGCAAGAATTTTTGCTACCGGCTCCAACGTTCACTTTGATGATCCACAAGCCCATGATCAATTGATGATCGTTGCTGAATACCCTAACGGGACAATTGCGAATCTGTGGGGAAGCTTTTCAGCTGATGACCGCAGTCGCGACCCTTGGTCCGTGTACTTCAAGATCATTGGAAAAAACGGGTCCGCCGTCGTCCCTTGGGACACCACCAAGTTCGGCGACGCAAGGCTACCGTTCTGGGATGACGGAACATATTGGGATAGTTTCTATCAGATTCAGAAATTTTTCCTAGGCGAGTGCCTCACCAATAAGAGAAGTCCACTGTCTACAATGGATGATGCACTGGATACTGCGGTGATTATGGATGTAGCGCGTGATTCGATAGCCTTACGCCAATCGATAGAAATTGCTTACATTAATGTTGATGATCATTTCGCGTAACCGCCTTCATTTTTACCAAAGAGATGGTGCATCATTTTTTTGCTCCGTTTTCGTTCGCCTCGTAGGCAAGGCAACACTTGCTACTTCGAGACAAACGGTAACGCCCTCGCCGACCGTTCATTTCGAAATGTACGAACATGACGGCACATATATGGGAAATCGATTATTAACTTATCTAATATGGACATAACCAGACAGAAAACTCGGATTAAAAATTTAAAAATATAAGGGATGATACTGACCTCCCCATGCGGGCGTGGCGCATTGTCATGACTCGTTACGCATTGATTTGAAAAGTATTCCGGAGGGCTTTGTCTATTTGACTATGGAGGTCATCGGCGGATGCTTGCTTTCAATCGCCACAGTAAAATTTTTTATCGACCTGTAGAGGTAGCGCTGCGCTGGTGTCTTCTAATGGCATATGAAGCCCAAATTCTCCAGTCAAATTGGACCGATTTGGCTATTCTACGGACGACTTTTCCACAATGGCCGTGCCTGCATGCAAATACCGAGAGAATTATCGATGCAGTTAAGCATGGTGAACTGCCTTACGGCTGCCTGGGACTAACGGTTTCTCGAGGCACTCCTGTCGATATCTCGCAGTTAACTGTTCGTCACACCGATCTTCGGATGTGGATGTCACAGTACTATCCTGAGCAAAAACCGCCCTTCCTCTTCGATCCAAAACCCAATAAATTAGACAGCATAAATATTGGGACTTACCTCGCATTGCAAGCTGATAGAGAAGCTCTCCAATTACAAGTGAAGAAAATTAGCACTGCTTATCAAGAGCTGACTACTGAGCTTGAGGCTATCGGATTGGAGAAAGAAAATATTCGACTTATGCTCAATAGCAACAAAAAAGTCAGCGACCGTAGTGAAACCGCTTATCTTCATATAATCGGTGCGATGCTGACTCTATTGCTAGGTCATTCTCCTTCCGGCAAGCCTCACTCAGTTTTCAGGTCACAATCCGCGATAGTCGACGCTCTGATCGCTCACCATAAAGAACTCTCTGGCGTTTCTAAACGTACCCTGGACGAAAAATTCGCCGCTGCCAAGCGCAGCCTTTCCAAACGCTGAGTCGTATTGCGCTGCAACCCCCCTTACTGCGGCGCAATGACTCCCCTCCATTTCTGCTATTCAATTCAGGTCACGTCCCGTCACGCGCCAATCGACACCAGGAGTGCCCCATCATGTCCAACCAACTATCTCCTACTACTGACCTACTCCAACCGTCGCTCGAACGTCACATCATGCGGCGTGACGAGGTGGAGCGTAAAACCGGTTTCAAGCGCGCACATATCTACAGCTTGATGAAGGAAGGCAAATTCCCTCAGGCCAAACGCATTGGACTGCGCGCGGTAGGTTGGGACTCGCTGGAAATCGAGCAGTGGGTCGTTGAGCGCTTGGGCCAACAGGCCTGATGCCATGCATGTGTTATCGGTGGTTTCCACGAAAGGTGGCGTAGGCAAAACCACAGTAGCCGCCAATCTCGGCGGTCTGCTGGCGGACGCTGGTCTACGCGTCCTACTGCTCGATCTGGATAGCCAACCCACCCTCTCCAGCTATTACGACTTGAGCCAGAAAGCTGTCGCTGGGGCGTACGAGCTCATTGCACTCAACTTAACAACGCCTACACAGATAGTATCCAGAACCATGATCGCTGGGCTCGACCTGATCATCTCCAACGACGCTCAAGGCCAGTTGAATACGTTGCTGCTGCATGCCCCTGACGGGCGATTACGGCTGCGCAATCTGCTCGACGATTTCCGCCCCCGTTATGACCTGCTTTTGATCGACACCCAAGGCGCACGCAGCGTGCTGCTGGAGATGGCCATCCTCGCCTGCGATATCGCCCTCTCTCCCATCACACCGGAGATGCTAGCCGCCCGCGAACTACGCCGCGGCACTTTGAGGCTGTTCAGTGAACTCGAACCATTTCGTCACCTGGGTATTACACCGCCACCTTTGAGACTGCTGCTGAACCAGGTAAATAGCATCCGAGTAGACACGCGGATGATCATCCGTGGCCTGCATGAGGCCTTCGCTGGGGCTCCCAACATCTCAGTCCTAGACACAGTAGTTCCAGACCGAGTGGCTTATCTCAACGCCGCCTCCCTTGGTCTACCCGCCCATCGAATCGAGACTCGCCAGCCACGTGAACGACGTTCGCAATCAGCGCTGGAAACCATGCAAGCGCTGGCCATCGAGTTATTTCCGGAATGGCGCGAAGCGATTACTAGAGTGAGCAGATACGCAGAGGTTTGATAAGGCGAATTCCGAAGACGGTGTTTCTCGCCGAATCATTTTGTTTGTTCAACCTTGAGGCCAACAGCGTTTGGCCAGGAGTCTTTTGATGTTGGCTCAGTTTCCCGTCATCGTTCAGCCAGCCATTCGACAAGATCACCCACCAAGCGAGGAGTACTGCACCGTGGTCTTTCGCCTGCAGGGTGGGCGCTCGGCCATGGGTGGGTTTCTCGCGGAACTGTCTCGGTATTTCGAAGGTTCGGGTACAACCGAGATCGTTAAGTTCAAGGTTGGTGACCATTTGCGTAACCGGCGTTAACTGAGGCTTTTCCAATGAAAAAGCTCAGTCCGGAGGAGATCACCGACAAACTGCACCAGGACCATTTTCCTCGGGGTCCAGAACTGGAGCGACTGTCCGATCCAGTCATCGACACCCCGATGCTAGTCACGCTGGAACAGTTGCGGCCCTACGAACACAACCCACGCTTCATCCGCAACCCGCTGTATGACGACATAAAAGCCTCGATTCGTGAACGCGGGCTGGATCAACCACCGCCGATTACCCGCCGCCCGGGAGAAACCTATTTCATCATCCGCAACGGCGGTAATACGCGCTTGGCAATTCTCGGCGAGTTGTGGCAGGAAACCCGCGATGAACGCTTCTTCCGTATTCATTGCCTGTTCCGACCCTGGAGCAGTGAAATCACTGCCCTACTCGGCCATCTGGTTGAAAGCGATCTGCACGGCCAACTCACCTTCATTGAGCGTGCTCTGGCGGTAGCCAAACTCAAAACCATGTTCGAACCAGATGGAGCGACACTCTCGCAACGAGAGCTGGCACGACGTCTTGCCGCTGGGGGCTACCCCATTTCGCAGTCGCACATTAGCCGGATGCTGGACACCCTTGAACATTTATTGCCCGCCATTCCACAAACCCTGTATGCCGGGTTGGGGAAACCAAAAATTGAACGCCTAATTGGTCTGCGTAGCCAGGCTGAAAGAACCTGGAATCGTTATCCAACCGACGCCATCGCTTTTCCCGAGTTTTGGCTCGACACCTTAGGACAATTTGATGCCGACCCAGAGTCCTTCGACATTGAGCAAATCCAGGATGAGTTGCTCGAACGCATGAGTCGCTTACTCGGACAGTCCTACCGCATGTTGGCCCTGGAGCTGGGCGATACCCAACGGGTTATCGGGACGCCCGGCGTTGTCGTCACGCCCCCGGAGAACAACCTTTTGCCAAGCGTCGGTGAGCCCGCAGCCGAGCCTCCCCCCTCCGAGCCGCATTCCAAATCAGCTGAAACCAGGACGCAGACCGAAACAGAGCGAGAGGAGCAGCTCACGCTGCACGAAATAAATGTCGTATCAGAACTGAGCCCTCCGTCACGTGTCCAGCAGATCCGCGAACAGATTGATCGCGCCACTGCCGCCGAACCAGCACAGGCCGTCGAAACCTGTCCGATCGACGACATCTGGATCATCGCACCAACACTGGATACCCCCGAACGACTGCGTTTAGCCATTGCCGGTCTGGCTCGGGAAATGGCGGCCTACGCCGGACATCCCGAGAGCATCATCGACCAGAAACATGGATTGGGCTTCGCCATGAACATCAATCAACTTAATCTTACTGCGCCTCGTGCGGCCGGCGTTCACTTGATGCTCCTGGCTCTACTGCGCGCTCAAGACGAAGTGAGTTGGGAGGATCGCAAGCAACTGCCTTCCGCCCTGTTCGGCCAGTTGCTGCTGGGGGTCTACCAACTCCCACTGATAGATCGTCCGACCATGGACGTAGGACTGGAGCGACTGCCCGACAGCTTGTTAATTAAACTGTATCGCCTGATCCGTCTGGCCCGTCGTCTGATTGACCTAACGCTAAACCATGACGACGATTCACTAAGGGAACTGCCATGAACCTGTCCTTCAATGTGCTCAATCAGGCCATGCTGACCCAGGTCCTTCACGAGTTGCGCCTGGGTAATCTGCAACGCTGCAAAGCACTCGGACTGGGCGAAGAGGACATCTACCTGCTGCAATCATTACCGCCGACCACGCTGTCACGCCTGGCTCATGCCACCGTCCCTTGGGTTGAGGTCAAGATTGACTCGTCGGTGCTGCATCGGTTGATCGACCAGGCCGAGCGCGACGAACAGAACGAGCGCTTGATCAACCGAGCGCTTAAGCTCGGTGCCAGCAGTACCATCATGTATCAGTGCTTCGGCATGGCGCATTCGGAAACCGCGCTGCGTCGACGTCTGCTCAAGATAGAAGCCCGTAAGGGCCGCCCCCAGAACTTGAGCGAAGCGCAGGAACATGCGCTCTGGCAGCGTTGGTGCCAACTACGCGATCAGGCCGGTGCTGAGGATCAGCTCGACGCCATGATGATGTTGGCGGAGGAGCAACAGATCAGCTTGACCATCGTTTGGCAGCAGATCGACCATTACAGCAATGGAACATGAACACTGCCCCTTCCAGTCGCTGGCAGCGTGTTTTGCAGCAATGCACCCAGCAATTAAGTGAACGTTGGCCCGAACGCCCTACCACTGAACAACCCTCCAACCAGGCTCTACAGGTTGCCTTTCTGTTCAGTGGCCAATCTCACGAAGTCGTGCCGCGTCGACTGCTGCTGGATAGTCGGCTAACGCCATTGGAACGGAATGCCTGGCAGGTGTTTCGACTCATGCTGCAAGGCCAGGGCGTGGTCACGCCGCGCTATGAAGATCTGCAACCTTACTTGTCGAGCGTGCCCTACGGTGCGTCAGCCTCTCGTGAAACCATCGCTCGCGTTTTGACGATGCTCCGGCTGACCCGCTGGCTCAGCTTGGTAAGTCGTGGTCGCGATCAGCTCAGCGGGCGCCTACAAGGTTCTCTGTACGTCCTGCACGATGAACCGTTAACCCCCGCCGAAGCCATGGAGCTGGATCAGGATTACCTGGAGCTGGTCGGACACGCCCTCGATCATGCAACCAAGGCTGTGCGAATTGTCGCTCGGCATGTTTTGGAAGAAATTCGTCAGGACACCGATATCGATTTGGGTCGGCTCCCCACCCGGCTCGACAGTTGGGGCGACCATTGGACAAAACAAGGATTGGATAAGGCGCCCGATGAAGCGCTGCACGATTCCGAACTGGGTGGCGACCACCTCGTTCGGAATCGTGCGGGACCCGGTTCGGATTCCGAACCGAGTCCGAGCGCCAATGTTTCCGGCAGCGTTCGGAATCCGAACTCCGCCTGTATTGTATTAAAAGAAAGTATTAGTACGGTACCGCGGGCGACCCCAGCGGTGGATAACCTGCGCTGGCCCGATCTGCTGCAATTGAGTCCAAGCGAACGTCAGGCGGTCACCGTGGCGCTGGGCAAGCTTAAACCAGCGGATCGACAGGCGGTGCTCAACGAAGCGGGGGCGCGATGTGCGGCCGGCGGTATCCGCAAACCCGCGGCGTATCTGATGGGCCTGATCCAGCGGGCGCTGAAAGGCGATTTCCACCCTTGGGCAGGTCAGGCTGAATCGTTACCCATTGCAGAACCGCCACCCGCTCCCCCGCGCCAACTTAGGAAAAAGGGCGAACCCGCCTCTGCCCTCGTCCAAGCGTGCCTGGACGAACTGCGCCAGCTGCGTAGCAAACGCACTGGACGTCAGTAGATTTGATGCCACTGGCATCACTGTCGAGCGTCTCGAAAATCAACCGTCTCGAACCAAATCGAACAGACAGCATTCAGCTTTTCAGCTGTCCTTGACCTTCGTCTGTCGCAACGTTCCCGTCCAAGCCTATGCGAGGACGACACCGTGGCCGATCACTATCAGCTCAACCTGGGCTCATTGCGCAGCAGCATCACCCTGACACTGCATACCCACCACGCCGCCCGAATCTGGCAAGGTCGAACCGCACGCGAAGGCGTCCACTCGATTATGGGTATGGCCGGCTACATCAGCGTCACCAACCTGATCAAACAGGCCGCAGCGCAGGACGACCCCTATGCCGATTGGGCGATCGTGCAGCTCGAAGAAAAATTGATGCAGGCCAAGAATGGGATGCTGGAACTGACCCAGCAGTTGGACCGGATCAGACAAGAGCTGCCGTCGCAGATCGACATGGGCGACAACCTCAACATCCATCCCGTCACCTTACCGTTGTACATCGGCAGCCAACTGGGCTTCCTCGCCGTTTACCTGCTGACTGACTACGACACTTTGGTGCGACATACGCTGTTGGCTCATCACACCGCCTTGATCGGTCGTAGGGACATGGAAGCTTGGATCGACGACGGTGCTCATCTGCTGCGCAGCTTGTTTGGCCAGGCGCAGCGTTATCGGCATGCCGGCGTCACCCGTGATGATATGGCGGCGAATAACGCCCGAGCTCTTGCGGCTATGGAGAAGTTTGGATTACCCCCTATGGACATCCTTGAGGGGCATCGCCGCTCCCAGTTCGCGCCACCCATCATTCGTCGTGGTGCTGTGGCGGTGGATGACGCTGACGCGTTGGCGGAGAACGCGGTAGAGCCATCTGCGACAGTCGATGAGCCGGAGGACGAAGCATGAGTCCCATGATACCGGCTCAACCAATGCCCCTCGAAACACTAACACCGGATGCCTATCGACAGCTCGAACATGCGGCCTCCCTAAAAGGCCTTTTAAAACCTTTTAAGAGTAAGGGGGAGCTGGAATACCTGGCGCAGGTGGCGAGGGAAACCGAGGCGCAGTTACGTCGCCTGATGGAAGCTGTGGTGCAGCAAGCCGGACAGCCCCCTTACTCGCTGCTGGATATTCGATTGGTGCTGCAGAACACCAGTGCGGGCAGCACTTTTTTGCGTTGGCGCACCCGAGACTTCGCTCGTATGGGGGTTGCGGTCTGGGAACGCCAGGTCTCCAACAAGGCCTTGCCGCAAACCGTACACGAGGGATTGCACCGTTTCGAATGCGAGCGCATTGCACTGAACTTGCAGATGAGCGTGGTGCATTCGCTCTACCGTCAGGCTTCAACCTGCGCGATCAAAATGGCCAGCGCCGAACGGCTGCTGCGCCAGTTCACACCAGCAGCGGAGATTTCACGATGAGTACTTTTTTCGTCGGCGAAGGCAACATCGGCAGTGCGCCAGAGTTCCAAGAGTTCCCATCAGGCAATGACGAGCCACGGCGTTTGCTGCGCCTGAATGTGTACTTCGACAACCCTGTGCCACGCGATGGCAGCTATGAGGATCGAGGCGGCTATTGGGCGCCGGTCGAGCTCTGGCACCGCGAGGCTGAACACTGGAGCACGCTGTACCAGAAAGGCATGCGCGTGTTGGTAGAGGGCCGCACCGTGCGCGATGAGTGGGAGGACAGTGAAGATAATGCGCGGGTCACCTTCAAGATCGAGGCGCGTCGTGTCGGCATCCTGCCTCATCGCGTGCAGAACGTGGTCATGCGGGATCGCTCAAGTGAATCAGCCTCGTCTGCGGCTCCCGTCGGGCAGACTACAGACCAGGCCAGCTCGCCTGCGTCGAAGTCCAAAAAGCGCAGAGGGCAGCCACCATCGGCATGACTGACTTGAGGCATAAAAATTGCGCCTTTGCGCGAAGTTCCTGGCCTGTCATTACTAGCTGCTCGCGAAGCACTGTCGTCCACGTGACTACAAGGTAGTAGCCTCGCCCCCAATCAAGACTGCCCTCACCGACTAATATGAGGGACCTGCCATTCAGGTTTCTCATAGCTCGCCACTGCTGTTTCCAACAACGCTGCTCCGAACTCAACCCGGAGCAGCTCTATGCGTCTCTTTCTCTGCGAGAAACCCTCCCAAGGTCGTGACATCGCCAAGGTGCTCGGAGCCAGCCGACGTGGCGATGGTTGCTTGATCGGACCCGAGACGACCGTCACCTGGTGTATCGGTCACCTGCTGGAGACAGCCCCACCTGAAGCCTATGGCGATCAGTACAAAACCTGGTCGTTGGATCATCTACCGATCATTCCCGCGCAGTGGAGGGTTGAGGTCAAACCCAAGACTGTCGCGCAGTTCAAAGTCATCAAACACCTGCTCAGCGAAGCTACCACCGTCGTCATCGCCACCGACGCCGATCGCGAAGGTGAAATGATTGCTCGCGAGTTACTAGAGCTCTGCAACTATCGTGGTTCTGTTGAGCGTCTCTGGTTATCGGCACTCAACGAGGCGTCGATTCGCAAAGCACTGTCCTCGCTGAAGTCTAGTCAGGAGACCTTCCCGCTCTATCACTCAGCCCTCGCCCGCAGCCGCGCCGATTGGCTGATTGGTATGAACCTCAGTCGTTTGTTTACCCTCCTAGGACGGCGGGCGGGCTATGACGGCGTGCTGTCGGTTGGACGCGTCCAAACACCCACTTTGCGCTTGGTGGTTGAACGAGACCGCGCGATTGCCAGCTTCGTCTCAGTGCCGTACTGGGTGGTGGATGTGCACCTGTCTTCAATGGGGCAACCCTTCATCGCGTCGTGGATACCACCCAGCTCAGGACGTGACGAAGCCGGTCGCTGCCTACAGCAGGCGCTTGCCAATCAGACCGTTCAAGCGATTTCTAGCAGCAAGACCGCCACCGTAGGCTCGCTGCAGACTGAGCATTTGCGCGAAGCGCCACCCCTGCCCTTCGACCTGAGCACACTGCAAGAAGTCTGTTCACGCAAGTTGGGACTCGGCGCTCAGGAAACGCTGAACATCGTCCAAGCCTTGTATGAAACCCACAAAGCCACCAGCTATCCGCGCAGCGATTGCCGCTATTTGCCAGAGAGCATGTTTAACGAGGTAGCCGCAGTATTCGATGCCCTGCTCAGAATGGATCCCGCATTACGCCCAGCGCTCAGAAGCATCGATCGATCATTGCGCTCACGAGCATGGAACGATGCCAAGATCACCGCGCACCACGCTATCATCCCCACCACCGAGCCGGCGAACCTTGGGCGGATGTCCGAACAAGAGCGCCAAGTCTACGAACTGATTCGTAGCCACTACCTTGTGCAATTCCTGCCGCATCACGAGTTTGATCGAACCGAGGTCGAACTGGAGTGCGGCGCCGAGTGTTTGACTGCTGTCGGCAAACAGATCCTCGTCCAAGGCTGGAAAGGCTTGCTCTCCGACAGCGCCGAAGACGATGAACCCAGTCAAAAATCCCAGGTGTTGCCCGTCCTACAGCAGGGTACGCGATGCGCAGTGGACAACGTCGAACTCAAATCCATGCGCACCGCTGCTCCCAAACCGCTCACCGAGGGCGATCTTATTAAGGCGATGAAAAATGTGGCCAAGCTGGTCAACGACCCACGCCTGAAACAGAAACTTCGGGACACCACCGGTATCGGCACCGAAGCCACGCGAGCCGGCATTATCAAAGGGTTGATTGATCGCGGTTACTTGTTGAAGAAAAAACGTGCATTAACGGCCTCCGCAGCGGCCCATACACTGATCGAAGCGGTACCCGCAGCAGTCGCGGATCCGGGTATGACAGCGATCTGGGAGCAAGCTCTGGATGAAATCGAAGCGGGACGTCTGACCTTGGATGCATTCGTTGCCAAGCAGGCGCACTGGATAACGCAGCTGATCGCACACTGCGGGGCACTCACCTTGTCGGTACCAGTCGAAGCCGGGCCGGCTTGCCCCAATTGCAATGCCTCAATGCTTAGGCGGAAGGGAAAATCAGGACCGTTCTGGTCATGCTCCCACTACCCGAACTGCAAAGGCACTTTTCCGATCAGCAAAGGGACGCGACACACATGACGCGTGATTGGCGTTCACATGAATCTTGGGGGAGATGTATGGGTCAGTGCATCATCAACGGCGGCTGACCCTTTTCCAAGTCGTCTAGAGGTCGTCCGATTTCACGGGCCAAGGCGATACCTGTCGCAATCCATATTTGCCCCAGTTCGTTGAACGCTTTCAGGTGAGCAGGATCTTCGTTGAGCCAATGAACAAGGCTGTCGAGGTGTGCGGGGTTATCAGGGCAATCATGGATCTTGATGAACAGCTCCAGTGTTCGATCCCAGATCAGGTCCATGACGTTCTCGCGCTGCTCATCCATGCTCAACCTTTCCTCCCTTTGCCCGTATCAGGCCGCTCAGTCTCGCTGGTCACTTCGGCCTCTGATTCCTGGAGGAATAGATGTCACGTCGCGACAAACAGCTATTTCAGTCAATATAACAACCCTAGAAGTCGATACTCAACCGTTAAGGATGTTCATGTCAATGGGTCTTTGCTCAACCATTCGGGTTGAATTGGAGAACTCATCACTTGGCATATAAACATCCAACCCAAGCCCAAATCGGGCGCATGATCGCGAAGCACCGAACTCAGCGTAATCTGACCCAGGAAGAGGTGGCTGAACGCCTGGGGATCGGCAGCGAAGCCATCTCGCGCCTTGAGCGGGGTGTGGTGGAGCTTTCCGTGGTCAAGCTGATGCAACTGGCGGACATCTTCGATTGCCGGATGGATGAACTGCTGACGGAGTCGAGCAGTCGCCCCAACGACCAGGGCCAGATGATCGCGGGTCTGCTGAGCGGCCTTCAAGAAAGCGACCGTGCCTTTATCCTGACGACCGTCGAACAGCTGGCCGCTCATCTCAGTAGCAAAATAACCTCTTAGCACACTGGCTTGACGTCCTCCCACCCGCTCTGCTGTAGTGCCTCAGGATCATCGCTTACGGCGACCCAAGACCGATTCGCTCCGGGTAGCTCGGTCGGACTCTCAGAGTTCGGAGCCCTCTCTTCTGCGGAATTTCATTCCCGTTTGTGCACGACCTGATCGTGGTGGCGGATGACCGCTGTTGCCTCTGCCAGGCAACAGCGGTCATCCGCCACGGCTATCATATTCAGTCCCGGAGCCCACCGGGGAAACACTGGGCACCCTTTGTGCGCGGATGCGTGCCAGCGTATTCCGACCCAGGCCACGATAAGGGTCGGTTGGCGAATCATGGCGCAGTCAAACCAAGTTTTGCGAGGAGCTTGTAGACTGCGTCAGACCGCCTAAGGTGGCTTTTTTATTCCTCGCCTGGCACCCGCCAGGCCCGCTCTTCATTTTTTTCAGTCCAATAATGTCCACTGTATTCCGGCTATAAAAAATCAGCTTTCGGCGTCTTGACGCTCTCCTGTGACAGGCTTATACAAAGGGCGTGGTTCGCTGTCGTTGACAGCCCAGCCCAGGTAGCTTGAACCTTCAAGGCTACGCCACGCTTGTGGTGGTTTACCCAAGTGCGATCAGCATTCGGAGGCTCGCACGATTACCGCTTCAGCGGTGATGAATGCCTACTACCCTAGATCCGCAGACCTGCTGCCGATTTCTCCTCTGCTGCACCGCTATTTTCCAGACGCATCGTTCTGATCGTCATCGGCTTACCGGTGACGAGTCGTTCATCGTTCGCCTTCACCTCACTCACCCTGACGGGGCTCACTTCCCCGTTAGGGGCTGTGCGTCGCCGTTTTCCCTTGAAATAGGAGAACCACCATGGCCCACGCCAACCAATCCCAAGAAGCGACCACTTACTTCAATCTGCACACTGTCGGTATCGGCTACCTCAACCGTGTTCGTGAAGTACAAGTCCGCCGCGGTCAGCCGTTCATGGCCTGCGATATCGCGGCTCTGCACGGTGCCACTGATGCGGTCGAGTACACCCGCTTCGACTGCAAAGTCGCTGGAGGCGAAGCTGAACGCTTGATTCGTCTCTATATGGACGCCGTCAGAGCCGAGAAAAAGGTCTTGCTGTCGTTCCGTATCGGCGATCTGTGGATTGACCCATTTCTCTATGAGAAAGGCGATAAACAAGGCCAGCCGGGTGCCAGCCTGAAAGGTCGGCTGCTGTACATCGACTGGATCAAGGTCAACGGCACGTTCGAATACAAAGCGCCTGCCAGGCAGGAGGCAACAGCACCTGCTGAGCAAACGCCAAACAGTGAGCCATCCCCAACGTCGGCTGATGCCGAAGCTGAGGATACCGACAACCCAACAGAGACCAGGATCAAACCTGAATCTGCACCCACTCCCCGCACAGCCCGCCGTGTTGCCACACGCACTGTTCAGTCCGCCTGAACACAATCCCCGATGTTTTACATCAAGGCGCTCAATCGAGCGCCTTTCTTCAATCCGCACAGGAGAACCCACATGGAATCCTTCTGGCTTTGCGACGATTGCCTGTTCGCTGCGGCTTACGAGGACTACAGCACGTTATCGCTCTACTACACGACGGATGAAATCGAGAAACGCATCGCCGGTCTCCATCGCGGGCTGGTTCGGCTAATGCCCATCAGTGCCGACTTCGACCCCGAAACTGGCCGTGGCATAAGAACCTTCTCCCCATTGCCCTGCGACGGTTGCGATTCACACCTGCACGGACAACGCCACCGATTCACTCGGTTGTAAACAGCGCGTCATTGCGCAATGCCCGTCATTCTAAATCCACCTCGGGGACACCACTCCCCTCGAGTGTGTACCCCCGGATTGTTCCCTTCGGAGGTACGCCATGAGCACCCCACTCACCCTGATTGAAACCTCGGATGTCGAGGCTGATTGTATCGCCCAGGAAAACCAGCTGATCGACGAAGCGCTGCACATCCTGGATCGTCGGCTGTTCACCCGCGGCCCCGGCCTGACTTCACCTGACACCGTGGCCTCGTACCTAAAACTGCATATTGCGCCACAAGAGCATGAGGTTTTCGGTGTAATTTTTCTCGATGCCCGCCATCGCGTTCTGGCATTCGAAATCCTCTTTCACGGAAGCATCGATGGCGCCAGCGTTTATCCCCGCCAAGTCGTCAAGCGCTCCCTCGCACGTAACGCAGCTGCTGCCATTTTTGTTCATAACCACCCCTCGGGATGTACGGAACCCAGCCAGGCAGATCGCGTCTTGACCGCACGGTTGAAGGAGGCCTTGGCGTTGATCGAGGTTCACGTACTGGATCACTTCATCGTGGGTGAAGGTCGCCCACTTTCTCTTGCCGAATACGGTTGGCTTTAACCCTTACAGGCGCCTTCGGGCGCCTTGTTCATTTTCATCCTGGAGAATACTCATGAACTCCACTACCCAAACCCCAGACATGCTGGGGGCCTCAAACCCATTCGTCCGCGGCTATGACAATCTATCAATCGAACGGCTGCTACTGATCACCTACGCAAACGACTGCCCTCCCTGCTTTCGCTCCATACACGACTCACAAGCTCATCTACTCGACGATGCGCTGGAACTGTTCTTCTGCCTGTTCAACGACGACTTCGCTCTGATCAGCGAGGGTCAGGCCATTCCGGATGAATTGTATGAACACTTCCAGTCCACCGGGCTGGTGCGGCAAGTGATCTATGCCGTGACTGGCGAAATGCTTAACGAACGACATCATGTCGGTGACCTTTACTCCTTGGAAGAAGCCCAAGCCATGGTCCATCGTTTGAGCTTCGACACAAGACACTACAGTCGAGCCTGGGAGATCAGCACCGCACACCTCACCGAAGAGGCATTGCGCTACTTGGAATACCGGGCTGGCCGTTTCAACGCTGGAGCAACAGGACTGCTGTTTGAACCCTTCGCCCTGAGAGACTGCAATGGCCTCGGGTGTAAGCTGATCGGCACGCCCTGGACCGACGAAAATCTGATGAAGATTGAGGGCAGTTCTTACACATCGCTGAGGCAGGAGCAGCTCGACGCTGGCACACCGGAAGCCCTGGTCAACGTACTGTATCTGGGCGGCATTGGCGGATGTGAGGTTGTTGATCTTCGACCCCGACGCTGCCGTCTTGGATGGGCTCGCGATTTTTGATGGATAGCAACGCGTTCAGCGTTAACACGATCCACCTTGAATCGACTTCCTCACTGAATCGCTCCTTCACCTCATGTCAGGTTCTGCACTGAATCTGACATGAGGTTTTTTCCATGGAGCGTTTTTTCACGCCTGTCTGCCTGCTGGGCTTGTTGAGTGCCTGCACGGCGCAAATCCCAACCCCATTGCCGACTAAGCCAGAGATTGACAGTAGCTCCAATCGGCCCCAGTTGTCGCGGAGCCGGGCCGACGAAAGCCATCCGTCAGAGCTCCGCTATGGCCGCTATACGCTGGTCAGCACCGAGCCCACCACGGAGCAACGTGATCTTCTCGCTCAAATCATTGACGTGAGCATTCCGTCCAACCTGAATCCTTCGGGACAGGAAGCGATGCACTACGTGCTGCAGCGCTCAGGTTATTCGCTCTGCCCTGCTGCCGAACCAGTAAAGATACTGTTTACCCGGCCTCTGCCCGCCGCCCATTACCGGCTCGGCCCGATTTCACTTCGCAACGCGCTACAAGTACTGGCTGGCCCCGCCTGGCAACTCACGATCGATGAGGTCAGCCGTTCGGTCTGCTTCGAACGGCAAAAAAATGATGCTGCCGTCGTGCGGCTCGCACCCAGCGCGACCCATCAGCCGGAGGCACGCCCATGAAAGCCACGACGTTTCAAACCCTCATTGTCGGCTCACTTTGCCTGGCGGTCTCCGGGCTGAGTGGTGGTTTGTATAACCAGTATCAACGCGTGATCGAGCTGGAAAATGAGAACGCCCAACGCCTACAGACCCTGGATACCCTGCAACGTGATTCAAGCACCTTCTTGGATGCACAGGAGAAGCTGCAGTACGCACTGAAAGACCTGAAGCAGATGGTCGATACCGGTGAGCAACAGGCCAATACCCTCGATCCGATGTTGGATCAATGGGCGCAAGAGATACAGGAACTACGCGACGGTCTGGCAGACCGTGCCACCGAAGCCGACATGATCGCGCTACGCGCGCGACTTGAGCACGTCGAGCAGCAACTCCTGGACCTCAAAAGCCAGCCACCACTCCCACCACCGACGCCTTCCTCGGCCAAGCCGAAAAAAACGCTCAGCCCAAGCCTGCCCCGCTCCTGCCGCCATTTTCAGTGTTGAGCGTGGAGTCCCGCGGTGGCGAGCGCTTTCTGGCGGTTGCACCTCCTGACAGTCGCTCGCTCAATGATATCCAGTTGCTGCACAACGGCGAGCAGTTCGGCACATGGCAACTGAAGGTGCTGGAGCCGAACGCGGCTATCTTCGCGGTGACCGCTCACCCAGACCAGACCGTGCACCTCCCTTGAGAAGCGATCATGAACAGAGCTCCGCTGAGCCCCATCATCTGTTTCATTTCATTGCTGAGCACGGGCGCTGCGCTGGGCAACCCCGTCACGACACCGTCACGGACCCAGGACACGCAGTCTGCTCCGCTGGAGCGTTCGCACTCTGAACAGGCGGCAAGCTGGGGTCTGACGGAGCAGGAGTGGACACGCTTCGAACAGATCCAAGCCGGCCCGCGTGGTTACTGGAGCCCGAATCTCGATCCGCTGACTGCACTCGGCGTCGAAGCAGAGAAAGACCAAGAGCGTCAGCGCTATGCCGAGTTGCAGGTAGCGCTGGAAGCCAAACGTGCCGAGCGCGAGTTGGCTTACCAAAACGCCTACACCGCAGCTTGGGCCAAGCTGTTTCCTGGACTGTTGCCGATTCAGGGTATGGCATCCCCGCCCCCTGCCAGCTCATCGGTAGAGCCGCGCCAAGCTCTGTTTGTCGAGGACCACTGCCCAGCGTGCACCGCTGAAGCGCAGCGTCTGCAAAGCAGTGATACGGCGTTTGATATTTACCTGGTGGGCAGCCAGGGCGAGGATGAACGCGTCCGTCGCTGGGCTCGGCAAGCGGACATCGATCCGGCCAAGGTGCAGCGCCGGCAGATTACCCTGAACCATGACCGAGGTCGCTGGTTCAGCCTGGGTGCTGCGGGGCCATTGCCCGTCACATTTCAGCAGGTGAACGGACAATGGCAACGTCTCGATTGATTGCTATTGCGCTCCTGCTGACGGTGCACGCCGTCCGGGCAGACGAACTTCCGCCTCCGGCTTATCAACTGGCAGCGCATGACGCCAACATCCCTTCCACGGTGTTGTTCGCGATTGCCCTGCAGGAGAGTGGCGCCCGCCTCCGTGGTCGACTGCTGCCCTGGCCCTGGACGCTGAATATTGCCGGTAGCCCTTACCGTTTCGCCAATCGTCAGACCGCCTGTCACGCCTTGCTTCAGGCGCTTGCTCAGTATGACGCCAAGCGGGTCGATGCCGGGCTTGGGCAAATCAACCTGGGTTATCACGGACAGCATTTTTCCAGTCCCTGCGAAGCCCTCGAACCCTACCGCAATCTGGCCGTAACTGCCGCGCTGCTGCAAGAGCATCACGCCGTCACCGGTGATTGGATGTCAGCCGCTGGCCGCTATCACCGCCCGGCAGGAGGAACGCCGGCCGCGCGTTACCGCGCCGGCTTTTCCCGACAACTCGAACGGCTGCAGGTTTCCTTTAAACAGGGCACACCACCATGAAGCGAATTCCCAGTGCGTATTACTTTGCCGTGCTCTTGGCTGCGCTCGCCCAGCCGGGACTGTCGTTTGCAGAAGTTCAGCCTGGCGGTTTCACCCGCTCCCAGTTTGAAGCTTCCAGGCCGCCAATAAACAACAAGACCCAGCCTGCTCGGGCCAGACATGCGGACCTATCTGCATTTGCCGATGAGACCTGGATACTGCCCGTGCGCAGCTCTCACTTGAGCCCAGGCCAAATCACAACCCGCACCCTGGACATGCCGGGCTTGCAGCCATTTTTCCTGGTCGGGGAGGATCTCCAATCGTTGGCTTGGCTGCATCAGCGTGCGACTGAACTGCAAGAAATGGGGGCGGTCGGCCTCGCCGTCGAAGTGACCGATACTGAAGCCCTGGCCCGAATTCGAGCAGCCGCGCCGGGCATCACCATCCTGCCGGTCAACGGCAACGACATCGCCTCTCGCCTGAAAATTGAGCACTACCCTGTCTTAATCACAGCCACCTCACTGGAACAGTGAGTCTGGGTCGTGGCCGAGCATGCGATGGAGTCCAAACTCCGGCCCGCAGTCGAGCTGTATACCGTGGCGATCTGCGTCGCCGCGGCGGTGTTATGCGTGTATTCGCCCTGGGCCGTGGCCCTATCACCCGAGATCGGTCTGATTGCGGCTCTGGCCTATGCCCTGTTCGGTTTGATCCGCCTCCGACAAGCTTGGGAGGTGTTGCGCTATCGGCGCAATATCCGCCGGCTGCCTCGCTACGAGCTGACCAGCCGGCAGATTCCGGTGAGTCGCAAACGTCTGTTCATGGGCCGCGGCTTTCGCTGGACCCGCCTGCACACCCAGCGCTTGGTCGAGGCCCAGGATCCGGCCGTCGCTCACTACGTCGACCAACCGACCCGTTACCGCCTGGCACGTGGACTCGAACGTCGCCTAGAACATGCACCGTTTCCGCTCTCAACACTGACCCGTGTCACGGCCTGGGACAGCGCCTTTAATCCGTTGCGCCCTTTGCCTCCGGTAGGAGGCTCTCCACTGCTGCATGGGGTCGAGCCAGATGAAACAGAGGTCAGCCTGCCGCTGGGCGAACGGGTGGGTCACACGCTGGTGCTTGGTACTACCCGTGTCGGCAAAACCCGGCTCGCGGAGGTGTACATAACCCAGGACATTCATCGTATCGAACACGAGGTCGTCATTGTCTTCGATCCGAAGGGCGATGCCGATTTGCTCAAACGCATGTACGTCGAAGCCAAACGCGCCGGTCGAGAAAAGGAATTCTATGTTTTCCATCTAGGCTGGCCGGAGATCTCCGCCCGCTACAACGCCGTGGGACGTTTCGGGCGAATCTCGGAAGTGGCGTCGCGCATCGCTGGGCAGCTCAGTGGCGAAGGTAACTCGGCGGCGTTTCGCGAGTTCGCCTGGCGTTTCGTCAACATCATCGCCCGCGCTCTGATCGAGCTGGGCCGACGTCCGGACTACCTGCAGATCCAACGACATGTGGTCAACATCGACGCACTGTTCATCGAATACGCCCAGCAGTTTTTCGCCAAGACCGACCCGAAGGCGTGGGAAGTGATCGTCCAGCTTGAAGGTAAGCTCACCGAGAAGAACATCCCCCGACACATGGTGGGACGCGAAAAGCGGGTAGTGGCTATCGAGCAATATCTGGCGGCAAAACGGGTATTTGATCCGGTGCTGGACGGATTGCGCTCGGCGGTACGATATGACCGTACTTACTTCGACAAAATCGTTGCCTCGCTACTGCCGCTGCTGGAAAAACTCACCACCGGCAAGACCGCCCAACTACTGGCGCCCAACTACACCGATTTAGAGGATCCGCGGCCAATCTTCGACTGGATGCAGATCATCCGAAAACGCGGCATCGTTTATGTCGGTCTGGATGCACTGACCGACGCCGAGGTGGCCGCCGCGGTGGGCAACTCCATGTTCGCCGACTTGGTCTCGGTTGCGGGCCACATCTACAAACATGGCATTGACCACGGCCTGCCCGCATCACGCAGCGGCAGTGACAAGCTCCCGATTAACCTGCATGCCGATGAGTTCAACGAGTTGATGGGTGATGAGTTCATTCCGCTAATCAACAAAGGCGGTGGCGCCGGCATCCAGGTGACGGCCTACACCCAAACCCTCAGTGATATCGAAGCACGCATTGGTAACCGCGCCAAAGCCGGCCAGGTGATTGGTAACTTCAATACCTTGCAGATGCTCCGCGTACGCGAAACCGCCACCGCGGAGCTGCTCACCCAGCAGTTGCCCAAGGTCAACGTGCTAACCAGAACCCTGGTATCGGGTGCAACCGACACCTCCGATCCAGAAGCCAATACCGACTTCACGTCCTCCTCGCAGGACCGCGTCAGTAGCGCCAGCGTGCCGTTGATCGAACCGGCTCACATCGTCAGTTTGCCCAAGGGCCAAATGTTCTCCTTCCACGCCGGTGGCCAGCTCTGGAAAGTCCGCATGCCGTTGCCAAAATCCTCCAACGACGACGCAATGCCCAAGGACCTGCACGAGCTTACTCAACGGATGCGGGCGGTTTACAACGAGCAGGCGGGGCAATGGTGGAGCGCAAGCGGTGGTGCGCCAACAATTGACTTCGATTTAGACCAGGTGGGGTAATCCTGACTTAGGTTCAAATTCAGCAACCACACCGGAAAGCGCCATGACGGCATTAACTCGGCGGCATGCAATGGAGTGAACGATGGCGACTTCCGCCCAGAACATGCCACCACAACCGATCCAGCGTACCGGACTGATCATCTCGACGATCAGCCTGGTATTGCGCGTCATCGGTTTGCTAATCGCCTCTTTGCTATTCTCGATCCTGATCGAGTTCGCTGGTTTGCTGCTGTTCTGGGGTGATCAGGGCTGGCGGCATAGTCAGGCCATGCTAAACAGTGAGTTAGGCTGGCTCAGCGAGCACTTCAAATGTTCACTGCTCATCCAACAGCCTGGGCCAACGATTATCCAGTGGCTGGATTTAATCAATCAGTGGCTACTGGTCAAAACTGGCTTTGCAGATTTTGCCCAGCAGGCGCGGGTATCGAGCATGGGTAACAGCTTCTGGGGGTGGATCAACCAGCTATACGTGAGCATTGAAGATTTCGTGCTGGCGGCGGTGTATGTGACCTTTACCTTCGTGGTGCGCCTGACCATTCTGGTTCTGGCCACACCCTTGTTTCTGCTGGCCTCTCTCACCGGTTTTATCGATGGCCTGATGCGTCGCGACCTGCGCAAATTTGGTGCTGGACGAGAGAGTAGCTTCGTCTATCACCGCGCTAAACGAGGAGTGATACCGCTATTGCTTGTGCCCTGGATTATCTACCTATCCCTGCCCTTTTCGCTCAATCCTATGGTTGTATTTTTGCCTTGTGCCGTAATGTTTGGCATTACAGTAGCAATCACGGCAACGACATTTAAGAAGTATCTCTGAAGATGGGTGCAGAAGTAGGACCAAGATTCGCACTGAGGATTCAGCATCCTCAGTAGCAAAAAAGGGCCCTTGCAAAGCCCTGATCAAGCCGATCTTACTGAGTACGCCACGACTCTACGACGTCCGCGCCAAACTCGACTTTCCATTCTTTCAACTGGCGATGGTTACCTCCCTTGGTTTGGATCAGCTCACCAGAGTTCGGATTTTTGTAAATTTTTACATCGCGAGCTTTACGAGCTGGCTTTACAGGGGCTGCTATCGGTGCCGAGGAACGACGGCCAGCCTCTGGGTCCAGGATGCTAATGATGTTCTTCAAGCTGAAGCCGTACTCGCCAAGCAATGCCCGCAATTTACTCTCAAACTCCATTTCTTTTTTCAAGCCGGAATCACTTTTCATCGACTCAAGCTCTGCGAGCTGTTCGGCGAGTTGTTGCTCAAGCTTACGAAATTCAGCCAAACGAGACATATGAAAACTTCCTTCAGGTGAGAGTAATGAGAAACGAACATTCCAATGCTAAGCGATGATTCGCTCTTCGTCACCCATATTGCTTATGCATGAGCCGACCCACTCATTGCCTCATGAAAAACACATCTTTTTTGGACTGAGAGCTGTCTGAGCCCTCTTTTGTGCCGAATCGATTGCCGATGTATGTGCGTGTAAACCTATTCGGTTCTCCCCCCAAAAAGGCGATACATCCTACCTCGCGTTTAATGCTGAATAATTCGCCCCCTGACTTGATTCTGCTCCCAGCTCCATGCGGGACAGGATCATGTCGACTACCATCTTTCGCTGCTTACTACTCTCGCTAGCTATCGTTCACGGCAGTAGCTATGCCGACTCGGCTCATGAGCAGGATCAACTCAGCCTTATCCAGCGGCAACTCGACACGCTCGAACATCTTGCAACGCGAGCTGAGGTAGCCAGCACGGCTGAACCCGACGATCGCTATCGCTTCGACTATCCCCGCCTAATTCAAGACATCCAGCGCATCCGCAAAGGTGTTCGGAATTACCTATCCCCGTCCCGTGCTCAGCCCCGCGAGCCCGATGAGCTGGTCGGTGATTACCGCCTCGATGCTCCGATTGCGGAGCCCTCGCCATGAGCATGACTGACACTCAGATCGCAGCATTCCAAACCGCTGCGGGCTTCGCACCACAGAGCAGTTCAACGTTGTGGCTGTCCATGGTTCTGGTTCTGGCTTTGCTTTGGTGCGCCTGGGTGATGTGGACGGCCTACCGGGGTTGGGCGGCTGGCAGTGTGCGTTTCGGAGCCTTCGGCGGTAGCGCCGTCCGCGTTTTGCTCGCCCTACTCGTTCTGATGTTCTTCACCCTGTCCTAATCCAGGAGATCGCCGCCATGCTCAAGTGTTTTGTCCCTCTGAAAAACAACCTGCGTGATCGTGCGACCCAACGCTTGATCGGACTGCTGCTGGTGCTCGGTCCAAGCCTGGCTTTCGCCGAACTCCCCACCATGGAAGCGCCTTCGCGCGGGGAAGGATCCGGGTTGATCGAGACGATCAAAAACTACGCCTACGACGGCGGCATCCTGCTCGGTCTGCTGATCGCTCTGCTCGCGTTTCTCGGCGTGGCCTGGCACTCCCTGACCGTCTATGCCGACGTGCAGAACCAGCGCAAGACCTGGAAGGACCTCGGCGCCGTGGTAGGCATCGGCGCCTTGCTGGTGGTGATCATTATCTGGTTCTTAACCAAGGCTGCCGCAATTCTGTGAGGCCGACATGAACGACACTATCGAACGCCTTGCCGACGGCACCTTAGTGTTTCTGCCTGAGCGACTCAATCGTGATCCTGCCGTGTTGCGCGGTTTGACTAATGATGAGATGTGGGTAGCGCTCGGTACCGGCGCAACCATTGGGCTGGTGCTGGGAGTTCCTCTGGCGATTGCCACCACTTCTATTGCCGTGGCGCCAACCAGCATGATCGCAGGCATGGCGGTAGTGTTATTGGCCGGTGGGGCGCTACTACATCGGGCCAAACGAGCCCGCCCCGAAACCTGGTTGTACCGCAAAATCGAATGGGTCCTCGCCAGCCGTTGGCGCCTGGGTCGCGGAAGTTTGATCCTTCACTCCGGCGCCTGGACGGTTCGCCGCTCGCGTCGGCTGCGCCCTGCTCTGTCCCGGTGGCAGCGATGAGCCGCTTTCGAAACAAGGTCGATGCCCAACAGGCGCATATCTTCAGCCTGCGTTTGGCGGTAATGATCCTTGCCCTGGTCTGTGCCGGGCTCTGGTACGGCTGGCGTTCGGCACCGACCGATCTGACCGTGCATGTACCCCCAGATCTGCGCTCGGGCAGCACGCGCAAGTGGTGGGATATCCCCTCAGAGAATGTCTATGCCTTTGCCCTGTACATCTTTGGCCAGCTCAACCGCTGGCCCTCGGATGGCGAGCAAGATTATCGCCGCGCCATCTATGGCTTGCAGTCCTACCTGACACCTGCCTGCAAGGCCTTCCTCGACGGCGACTACGAATACCGCAAGGCCGCCGGTGAACTGCGCCAGCGAGTGCGCGGGGTCTACGAAATTCTGGGCCGCGGTTACAGCGAAGATCCAGAACTCAGGGTCAAGCAACTCGACCGCGACAGCTGGCTGGTCACCCTCGACCTCAACGCTGATGAATATTACGCCGCGGAACCGGTGAAACGGGTGGTGGTGCGCTATCCATTACGCGTGGTGCGTTTTGATCTGGACCCCGAACGCAATAAGTGGGGGCTGGCACTGGACTGTTATCAGGGCACGCCGCAAAAAATCGCTCTGCCTGGAGGTGAGCCATGACGCGGATTTCTACCCTGGGGCTCACCATCGCACTGATGCTATGGGGAGTTGCAGCACAGGCCGTCGAGTTGATGCGCTGGGAACGCCTTCCTCTCGCGGTGCCACTAGTAATCAATCAGGAGCGGGTGGTCTTTGTCGATGAGGCTGTTCGCGTCGGAGTGCCCTCAACCCTGACGGGCAAGCTGCGTGTGCAATCAACTGGCGGCACGCTGTACCTGCGCGCGTCGGAGGCCATCGCCCCGACCCGCCTACATCTGCAATCTGTCGCGACGGGAGAGATCATCCTCTTGGACATTGCAGCCACGCCTGGCGATCAACCGCTGGAACCCGTGCGTATTCTCAAGAATGCTCAGGAGCAGCCTACCGAGGCTGAATCCAGCACCGTCCCTGCTCCAGAACGTACGCCAATCCCAGTCGCTTTGACGCGCTACGCCGCGCAAAGCCTGTACGCACCTCTACGCACCGTGGAGTCCCTGCCCGGCGTACGTCGCGTCCCGCTAAAGCTGCGCACAGAACTGCCAACCCTGCTGCCGACCGAAAACGTGTCCAGCACGCCCGTCGCCGCCTGGCAACTCGGAGACTACTGGGTTACAGCAGTGAAGTTGCGCAACCGTGGCTCAGCGACGGTGCAACTCGATCCGCGTTGGCTACGGGCCAAGCTATTCGCCGCGGCATTCCAGCACACCTTCCTCGGACCTGTCGGCAGCGCCGAAGACACTACGGTTGCCTACCTCGTCACCCGCGGCGCCGGTCTTGAACATGCCGTGCAGCTCCTGCCTGTTTCGGAAGGTGCCGACGATGAAAGCTAACGCCTTACTTAAATGGCTAGTACCAGCTGTGCTGCTGGGCGTGGCTTTCATCATCCTGAAAACCTGGATAGCGGGTAGTACCTCCCCTCCAGAGCACCCAGTTGATCAGGACAATATTCAGTTATCCGCCGAGCAAGCCAAGTCGCTCGGTGTTGCGGGTGACACTCCACGCGATACGGTCGCCACCTTGATCGGCCAAGTGAAGGCCATGCGTAGCGACATGCTCGGTTTGAAGAAACACAACGATTCGCTGCTGGCGGAAAACAATCGCCTGCGGGACAGGGAAAACAGTGTTGACTCGCGAATCCAGACGGCGCTTGGCAGTGTGACCCAACAGGTCGACGAAGGCCGCCGACAAGCTAACGAAGCCCGACTCAAAGCAGAACAAGACAGTCGTCAGGCTCGCGGTCTGCTGACGCAGTTGCAGGAACAGTTGTCGGGGCTGACCGGCAAAGACAAGGATATGCCGATTGGACTGGGGCTTGAACCGAGCGACGGTGCTCAGTTCGAAGGGCAGCATTCTGCCAATGATGCACTGCAGTGGATCGAGCCCTCGGATGCTTTGCCCACCGACACTCAGGGCAAAACCAAGACCGTGTCCGCACTGAGTCTGCCTACCGCCTTCAACTCACTGGAGGGTTTGAAGGACAATGCCACCGACCGCAGCCAGAAGCAGTTACGCGAGGTCACCAAGAGTGAACGAGACCTGACACGCTCCGCGGATCGTACCGAAGGCGCGAAGCCGGTCTACACCATTCCCGAAAACGCGACGCTGATGGGCTCGGTCGCGATGACCGCGCTGATCGGCCGAATCCCGGTGGACGGCACCGTGAATGATCCCTATCCCTTCAAAGTGCTGGTGGGCCCGGAGAACCTGACCGCCAACGGCATCGATCTGCCGGATGTTGCGGGCGCTGTAATGAGCGGCACGGCGTCCGGTGACTGGACCCTGTCTTGCGTACGCGGACAGGTCGAGTCAATCACCTTTGTGTTCACCGATGGCACCATCCGCACGGTGCCTCAGCCGAAGGCGGTAGCCAGCCGCAATGCCTCCACCACCCAGAGCTCGAACACCGACAAGATTCGTGGCGGACTCGGTTACCTGTCCGATCCGTATGGCATTCCTTGCATTGCCGGTGAGCGCCGCTCGAACGCTCAGCAATACCTCGGCAGCCAGAGCCTGATTACTGCGGCCGGCGCCGGTGTCGCCGCCTTGCTCGGGGATGAGGAGAACAACAGCAGCGTAATCAGTTCGGGCGGCAGTACGCTCGGAGTCACCAGCAGCAGTGGTAATAGCGCGCTGAATTCAATTCTCAGTGGGGGGGTCAGCGACATCCGTGAGTGGATCAACAAACTCTATGGCGAAGCCTTTGCTGCCGTATACGTGCAACCGGCCGCCCAAGTCGCGCTGCACCTCGACCATGAGATTACCATCGACTACGAGCCTAAGGGCCGGAGCGTTCGCCATGAAAAAGACCACGTTTCTCTGCCTGACCTGGATTAGCGTGTTTTCCTTGGTCCTGACAGGGTGTTCCACTGACAAGGAGACGCTGCTGCCCCATGGCGCGCAAACCATGCTGGACATCTGGAACGGTGCCGGGTCGCAAGGCACTCAGCAGCAACTGCTGGATGCTCGGCAGCAGTTACGCCGCCCGCTGGCTGAGGTGGATTTCTCCGCTTCTCTCCAAGAACCGTACACGCGTACATCGGAGAACGAGATCCATAATCTGTTCCCTCGCCTACCCAATCCCGATCTGGTGCTGTACGTGTATCCGCATTTGAGTGGTACCGAGCAGGCACCGGTCCCGGGTTACTCGACCGTTTTTCCGTTTTACCAACGGGTGCAGTACGCATTGCCGGGTGAACGTCAGGAAGACTTGTAATGCGTACCGGCGACTCGGGCAACCGCGCTTCTGCGTGGAAAGCCTGGCGCCACCCACTGCGCCCTCGTGCCACCTTGGCCGATGAAGCTGCACTGTATGCACACAGCCCCAGCTTCACCGACCATCTGCCTTGGGTCGAATACCTCGACACCGAGCACTGTTTTCTCCTGGATGACAATCGCTCGGTGGGAGCGGTGTTCGAGTTACTGCCCATCGGCACCGAAGGGCGCGAACCCGATTGGCTAATGGCCGCCCGCGATGCCCTCGAAGACGCCTTGCAAGATAGCTTTGACGAACTGGATCAAGCGCCTTGGGTGGCGCAGTTTTTCTGCCAGGACGACAACGACTTCACCCCCTACCTGACTCGACTCACCAATTATATTCAGGACCGAGCGCGAGGCACGGTTTTTACCGAAGCCTATTTGGAACTCAGCCGCCATCATCTGAGGGCCATCGCCAAGCCGGGAGGTCTGTTCGAGGACAAGGCCGTCACGCGCCTGCCCTGGCGCGGCAATAATCGACGGGTGCGCCTAGTGATCTATCGCTGGCTTGAGGATTGCATTGAGGAGATGGGACTTACCCCGGTGCAATCCCTGCAACAGGCTTGCGAACGAATAGTGGCTTCGTTGCAGGCATGCGGGGTGCAATCGGCGCGAGTCGATGGCCACGGTCTGTATGCTTGGTTGTTGCCCTGGTTCAATCCGGCGCCCAGGCTCACGGATGAAGCGCCCGAGGATTTCTACCAATGCGCGGCCTATCCGGAGTCAAGTGATGGCGAGTCGCTGGAGTTACCCTTCGATCACGACTTCGCCGAGCGGCTGTTTTTCAACGAACCGCGTTCGGATGTGCAACAGGGACATTGGTACTTCGATGGACAACCCCATCGGGTCATGGTGGTGGACAAACTGCGGCGGCCTCCCTTGATTGGTCAACTCACTGGTGAAACTCGCAAGGGCGACGCGGTGAATGCGCTGTTCGACCAGTTACCCGAAGGCACGGTGATGAGTCTGACCCTAGTGGTCAAACCCCAAGATGTGCTCGAGGAGCAGCTGAACCGTCTGGCGCGCAAAGCCATTGGTGAAAACCTGGCCTCGACCCAGACCCGCCAGGATGTTGAAGAGGCTCGCGCGATCATCGGCCGTCAGCACAAGCTATACCGGGGCACCCTAGCATTTTACGTGCGCGGTCATGATGAACAGCAATTGCACCAGCGATCGGTCAGCCTGGCCAACGCGCTGTTGGGTGCGGGGCTACAACCGGTACGTGAAGGCGATGAAGTCGCCGCGTGCAACAGTTACCTGCGTTGGCTGCCGATGACTTACAACCCGGCCCGCGACACACGCAACTGGTACACACGCCTGATGTTCGCTCAACACTTGGCAAACCTAGTTCCCGTGTGGGGCCGCAGTACCGGCACCGGCCACCCGGGCATCACCCTGTTCAATCGTGGCGGCTCGCCGTTGAGCTTTGATCCGTTGTCACGTCTGGACCGGGCCATGAACGGCCATCTACTGTTGTTCGGCCCCACCGGTGCCGGCAAGTCGGCGACCCTGGTGACCCTGTTGATGCAGGTCATGGCGGTGTACCGCCCTCGCTTGTTTATCGTCGAGGCCGGTAACTCATTCGGCTTGCAGGGCGACTACTTCGCAACCCAGGGCTTGTCGGTCAATAAGGTCCAATTGAAACCAGGTGCCTCGGTCAGCCTTGCCCCCTTTGCCGATGCTTGGCGTCTTGTCGAGCAACCGGATCAGATGGCAAGTCTGTCGATCGACGAATGGGACGATGAGGCGATAGCCAGTCGTGAGGACCAGCGCGATGTTCTCGGCGAGTTGGAAATCACTGCCAGACTGATGATCACCGGTGGCGAGGCCAAGGAAGAAGCCCGCCTGAGTCGAGCCGATCGCAGCTTGATCCGCGAGTGCATCCTTGATGCCGCGCAGACCTGTGTCGCAGCGAACCACCAGGTGCTGACCCGCGACGTGCGCGACGCGTTGCTGCGTGTCGCCGCCGACCCGCACCTGCCAGAGAAACGTCGCGAGCGTGCCCAGGAAATGGGCGAGTCCATCGACCTGTTCTGCCAGGGCTTCGAGGGAGAATTGTTCAATCGCGAGGGCACGCCTTGGCCCGAGAGCGACGTGACCATCGTCGACCTAGCCACCTATGCTCGTGAAGGTTACGAGGCCCAGATGTCCATCAGCTACATCAGCCTGATGAACACTGTGAATAACCTTGCCGAGCGCGACCAGTACCTGGGCCGACCGATCATCATGGTCACCGACGAGGGCCATATCATCACCAAGAACCCGCTGCTGGCGCCCTTCGTGGTCAAGGGCACAAAGATGTGGCGCAAGCTCGGCGCCTGGTTCTGGCTGGCGACGCAAAACCTTGCCGACTTCCCCACTGCTGCGCAGACCATGCTCAACATGATCGAATGGTGGATTTGTTTGAACATGCCACCGGCGGAAATCGAAGAAATCGCTCGCTTCAAGAAACTCACGCCGGCACAGAAAGCCTTGTTGCTCTCCGCCAGCAAGGAGCCGGGCAAATACACCGAGGGGGTCGTGCTGTCGAAAAAACTCGAAACGCTGTTTAGAGCCGTGCCGCCCAGTCTTTATCTCGCCCTGGCCATGACGGAGCCGGAGGAAAAAGCCGAGCGTTGGAAATTGATGCAGGACAACGGTTGCTCGGAGCTGGAAGCAGCCTACTGGGTGGCTGAGAGGATCGATCGAATCAGAGGAATAGAGCCGGTATAGCGATTGCATCAGACCGGCTCGCCCTCGTTAAGCAAGATGGACGATCAGAAGATCCAGTCGGTAGGGTCAACGCCCTTATAGGAAATAGCGTCCTTGTCGAACACCATGCTGACCCTCGCCTTGTCCAGCGCGTCGATGCTGCGACTCTGCCAATCCCCCAGACTGTCCCTCCAAGTAAACCGAAGTTTTGCGTCCGGCACGAGCTCCAACCGTCCGACAATTTCCTTGGGCTGTGATGGGTCACTCCCGACACCCAATGCGTCCGCAAGCACTGTCAGCTTCGCCAGCGCGACGACCTCACCTCTGTCCGCTACCGAGAAGAACCGGGCAAAGTGCTCTAGGCCCTTGGGATACTGATGCTCATAAATTGCCTGCATGAGCTGTTGGTCCCCCATTAACCGTTCCAGTGGAAAAGACTTGATAATGGCGGTACCTGTGACTTGCGCATAACGAATCGCCAGGTGAGACCTTCCACTGAGCGTATTATCCATTCCCAGCATTAGGCCATCCTCCAGCAGATCGCTAATCAGAGTCGCGACCCTCGCCCGAATAGCCTCCCGGTCTACCGGTTCGGTTTCTTCCGGGAGGTAGAAACTCATCATGTCAGGAGAAGGGAGTTGCGTAATCCAGCCTTTGGCTACTGCCAGACGGTAGTCCATCCTTGCATCGCGCTGTAGCTCCGGCAGCGCCTGAAGGAATGCCGCCAAGTCGGCACTGAACGGATCGGCCGCTGCGATGTGTTCGAGCGCCTCCTCAACCTTGTAACGGGAGGTACTTTGCAAAAGGTTGGTAGCGTATTTCAGTGCGAGTTCACCGAGGGGCGAACCTTTGTCATAGTCCTTGAGGTTGAGATAGGACTGGTAACGAAGCGCCTCGGGTGCCGAGGCGTCCTGTAGGTATCTCGCTTCGACGTCCACCAGATTTTTATTGCGCGAAAGGATCTGCAGTATGTCCAGCTTTCTCCTTGAGTCAAAGCGTGGGTCTTCAATTAGTCCAACAAGATCGCGCCCTAACTCGTTCTCACCGACGATAACGCCCCATTCCCCACCAGCCACTGCCAACAAGCGCAGTGCATCGTAAAAATCTTGGTGGTCAGATGATGGCGAGCGAACTATCGCCATCAGACGTTTCTGGTCGCCAACCTTGAAGCGTAGATCGACGATGGAGCTGTGCTGCGACTTCTGCCGAGCGAGCTGGATCATGTAGGAGTCAAGCAAGGCACGGGTCCGGTAAGCATCAAAGGTCTTGCTAGCCGGCGAGTGCTGATCGTCCAGTGACAGCCAAGACTCAATCCTCTGTGTCATGAGCGTTTCCAAGGTGGACTTGAGGCTACTGGTGGTCAGCCAGGCGAGCGCGCCACCGATCACCACCACAGCAACCAGGATCCAGTTAAGGAGGCTAACTGCTCTCGCGACGGGTTCGTTGGCCTTTGCGATCAGATCCGTGCTCAACTCGTACTTGAGTTCTTGGATTTTCTCCTGACAGTTGCGCTGTATATCCTTCATCGCCTCCAGAGACTTCGAAGAGCTGCGCTCGATTTTCTTTGCCAAGCGCCGCATCTCTTCCGTCGCTTGTTCCGGCGTAACAACGTTTTCTTGGTTCATTGAGTCTCTGTTTCAGATGATTTATGGCCTTGGCTGCGGATCCACGCCATCCAGACACTCAGCCACCAATGTCCGGACACTCATTTCACGCTCCTTCATACAGGTAGTTGGAGCGCAGCGACGCAGGTTTGCATTGTGAGCTTGAAGTTCCTATTGCCGTCAATTTCGTTGCCCGGTGACCAGAGGGCGGTTGCCGTAGCGGGCGTGCAGCAGTTCATGCATATCGCGCCGTTGCGCATCGTCACGGCCCTGGCCTAGCTCCTCCATTAAGCGCGGCAGACACAGGTAACGGACGCGGCCTATGAGAGTCCCGGTAACCAGAGCGGTCCGAATCACACAGTTACAGCAGGTGTGGCATCTGATTAAGCGGGCTCAACTGCGGATGGACTAGATGTTGGAGAGGAAGATCGGCTGACAGCACTGGGCGGGGGAGCGGGAAGCGTGGCTTCCCATCTATGGATCAGGTCAGGAAGTGGTATTTCCGTTTCTCGGAAAGGAATACGTGACGGAACCGTGCGCCGTAGCGAGCCTGGGTCATTTGGCACTGAAGTCGAAGTTCCACAGGCCGTAGGGACGAGTCAAGATGACATCTACCTCAGCGGCGGGGATGGGGGGATGTACTGAGTCATGTCAGAGAAGTTCTGCACGATGTACGTCTGACCGACTATCGGTGGTGCCGTCACCATGAAGTAGAAGCACGGCAGGTACTCGAAGCTCACCGTCATCGACGAATCCACGTTGGGCATGGTCACCACCGGGTATCCGTTGACGTACCAGTTGCAGTCAAACTGCATGTAAGGGTTGGTCTTGTTGATCACCCCACACTGCTCTGGTGTCAGTTTCTCCCTCGCCAGCGATATCGGGGCCGGCTCCAAATATGGCGATATTCCGCTCGGACTGATCGCCTGCAAGAGCGCGCCAGGCGAAATACCCTGACGCCCCGACACAATCGGGCCATCAGCTTCATCGATTGTAGTCACATCGGTTTCGATGATCGCCTCGTAGCTGAATGACTCGGTGGAGCCAGCCAAACCGGTCAATACCTGCCAAGCGTGAATTCGGTAGTTACGCTGTGGCTGTTGCGGTTTGAGAAAGACCAATACGGTCTTGCCTTCCATGTCATCGGCAGCGAAGTTCACGTTAAACACGGTCATGGTCCATCTCCTTTGTTCCGATCCCTGAAACCGCAAGGTTCTATGAAATGCCGCCGCATCACCCTGGCTAACAACACCAGGTGCTCGCTCACAGAGTTATTTAGACACACCTCGAAGCCGCTGCTGAATTCTCAACAAAAATCCGGCTTCAAAAGCATCCTGGCAGTCACCGACAGGAAAGGTCTTGCGTGTTTGCGCCAGCTCCCACCACAGTGGAATTTCACCGGGCGTATCGAGCCAGACCTGGGCGCATTGCACGCCACGTTCGATCATGGGCGCAAATTCGTTGCCCCACGGCGTCAAAAGACTCGGGCAACCGTCCGCCGCCGGAATTGAAACGTAATTTTCGTCCATAGACACCTTAGCTTTCGATTTAATTATTAATGCTGGGTCTGTCCCAAGCAGCATAGAAACAAAACTGGCACTTCGCTTAAGCATCAAAAAAACGCCCGAATCAGAGCCATGTAGACTATATCCCGTGGATTGAGAGTCCCTCAAGGCGCAGTTTGCGCGCATGACTCAAGACTTCGAACAGCTCCGTCTGCAACTCGCGGAAAACATCCGCTCGATGCGACGCGTGAAGAACCTTACCCAGGAGCAATTGGCGCTCATGGCCGAGGTGGATCGTACCTACGTGAGTCAAATCGAACGAGGGGTAGGCAACCCGTCGTTATTGGTCCTCTGCAAACTCGCCAACATTTTCGAGATCAAAACGGATCAGTTGCTCATTGAGTCTGACGTGCTGGCTCGTACGCTGAGCGCTGAGCGCTGAATGCCCCTCTGCTGATCTAGAAGATCGTTAGAAAGCGACAATCCTGCGTTCGGCTTTCCCACTGACACCCCTCTCCCGATTATTGAACCTGTCCAGGCCATACACCCAGAGCCTGGACCATGTCTGCTGCCTGCCCGCACATTTCGCCCCAGAAATTACATCCGTTGGTGCTGAGCATTTTGCTGGCATCTGGGTCAAGCGTAGCGCTGGATACCGGCAACATTACCGCCTCCGTACTTTCTCCAGACTGCCTCGAGTACCGAGTCGTCGGCATCTGCTTTTGGTTGCTCTGCACCCCCTTCGGCTGCACGGTTAAAACCTCAACCAAGGTTCGTCACTTCATTCCTGAGCTGGTGGTCTCGAGCTATGCCACCACCGGTGCCAATCCGTGGACCGAGATGGCCGCCCTATCCTCTCCTATCAGTGGGGCGGAAGGAGGCGGTAACCTGATCACGCCGAACACCCAGCGCGATAATCTGCCTCGTTTCAAAAACGTTGATGCCATCGGTCATCCAGGTGGCTGGGCCGCCACGCAACTTGCCTCGCAATCCGGCTACGCCTGCGCCAGCGGCGCCACTGCGTTCATGTCCTACTACTTCAGCACTTTGGACTCACTGGCCTGGCGTCATGGCATCCCTGAAAGTCTTTATCCCGAGTCACTTTTACCGGGAGTCCGTGAGATCGGTCGTCAGCTCGCGGGCAACATGTGGGGCAACGTCTATCCCCGGCAAGGATTTTTGGTGCAACCCGACGACTTCAAAGCCGCTGCGGTGATGGCGCAGCGAGCGGGTGACGTCATTACCCGCAATTGGCAACCGCACGTGTATGTCCCGCTCATACCCGTACCACGCGATGGTTATTGGCCGCCTGGCCCAATCGTTGAAAACGACGCTTCGACCCACAAATGGCAATTGCTCTCCCCTCTGGTTCAACCCACATGCGCCATCTTCCCCAGCGATCCGGTGCAGAGTGCAGATGGCGGCTACGCCTGGTCGCTGTGGCGTCCCTATAGCTGCTGCAAGCGAGAGGGACAGACCTTCCTGTTCAGCATCGACTTCGACGGTGGTGCTTCATGAATCGGCTTCTTACAGAACCATGGGTGTGCCCGATGAGTTTGTTGCTCTGCGGACTGCTCGCCGTGACCACGCATGCCCACGCCGCCGAGGAAGATTACCGTCTAGGCACTCAAGGCGAAGTACTCGACGACCGGGTGATGTACACCATCGGTGGCGGCTCGGCAGCGGGCTCGCCGAGCTCGCTCTATCGCCCCAACGGGCTCGGTGTCGGCGGATCCTGGCAGGCGAACATGATGTGCGGAAACATGAGCCTCACCAACACCTTGCAAAACCAGTTGAACGGCGTCACCGAAGGTTTCCAGCAGATCATGGGCAGCATCGTGCAGAACGCGACCCAAGCAGTCATGTCGCTGCCGGCGCTGATTATTCAGCGCGCCAATCCCGGTCTCTACGAGTTGCTCAGTAATGGGGTGCTGCAGGGGCGTATTGACTTCGACCGTTCCAAGCTGACCTGCCAGGCCATGGCCGAGAAGATGGCGGATAAGGTCGGTCAAGCCGGCTGGGGCGCATTGGCCAAGAACCAGGAGATGCAGGGCAACCTCGAACAAACCGGCGGTGATGCAGTGGCCGCGGTGAAAAACACCGAGGCCCGTAACGGCAATAATGGGGTGTCTTGGGTCGGCGGGCAGAAGGCTGGAGGTAGCGGACAAACACCCATCCGGGCAACCTCCGATGTGGTGCGCGCGGGCTACAACCTGCTGCATAACCGGTCCGTGGATGACAGCGCCTCGATCAGTAGCAGTGATTGCCTGGGCGGCGCTATTTGCCAGGCATGGACCTCACCCCAAGAGGAATCCGAATGGGCTGTTCGCGTGTTGGGCGAGACCGAAGTCGCGACCTGCGACACCTGCGAGACTCTGCGGGCTACCGCTGGCAGCGGACTGACGCCACTGATCCAGGAGGCCTACAGTGAACACCTCAAGGCCCTGCAAGGGCTATTGTCCGGTTCACTGTCGCCTACCCCAGACAATCTGGCCAAAGCCTCCAGCCCAATGCTGCCGGTGACCCGTGGTGTGATCGAAGCCCTGCGCGACGATCCTGATCAGGAACTCCTGGCGCGGCGCCTGGCCAGTGAGACGGCCCTGTCCAGCGTACTCAATAAGGCGCTCCTGCTACTGCGCACCCTGCTGGCAGGCAGTCACGAACCTAACATCGCTTCCGCTGAACCGGCCCAAACGGCCTTGAAGAAAAACATCGACACGCTGGAGCGTGAAATACGCCTACTGCAGACCGAGTTGCAGGTTCGACAAATGTTGGCTACCAACACCGCCAGTCTCGTGCTCGATCGGCATGCCGGAGGCGCCGATGCGTCGCGCACCGTCGAGCAAGGCGACCCCGAACCTGGCCGACTCAACGACGCTGACGCCAGGCGCAAGTGAGCCATGAAACGCTCACTGCTATTCACTTTGCTTTCAAGTCTGTGGGTTGCAGCAGCGATGATCCTGACCGCCGCACTGGTCGCCTGGATCGGCCGCACTGCGCTGGGCAGTTTCGAGGTCTGGCAGCAAGCCTTGGAATCGATACGGCCTTATCTGCGGTGGTGGCGCGCCCTGCTCTACGGCGTCCTCTTTGCGCTCTGGCGGGACCTGCTGAGGCGCTACCGACATCGACCGCAGGACCGATTGCGCGTGAAACGCGCCGGGACATTAGGGCTCTTGCTCTTTACCTGCGTCGAGCTCACTCGATTGTGAGGTCACCACCATGCTCATGAGCACCAACAGCTACCTGGAGTTTTACCTCTCCCTGCTGGCATGGATCATCAACAACGGTATCTGGAACGTCCTGTCCGATACTGGACTGTTCGCCGCGCCCCTTGGTGCAATCATCTTGCAAGAATGGTTGTCGGCCCGTCAGCAAGGCGCGGATGAAGGCAACAAGGGATTGCTCTCTGTGCCGCGGATTGAGAACCGATTATGGCTGGCCTATATCGTCGTACTGTTCGCCTGTGCGCCCGTCTTTCCGTTGAACCTTGCCTCAATGGCGTTCGATGATGCGGCAAGCCAGCGCTGCGGCATTAGTGTGGCCAAGCCAGCGGAAACCGCTTGGGGCACCACGTTCAACACCATCGGCAAACGCTCTGCCAACGTGCCGATCTGGTGGTTTCTGGTTCACGCCTTGAGTAAAGGAGTGACCGCAGCGGCCACCGCCTCCATCCCCTGTGCACCGGATATCCGACAGATGCGCATGGAGATCGACAGTTCGCGCATCGATAACCAGGTGCTGCTGCAGGAAGTCGCAGACTTCACTCGCGACTGCTATGGCTATTCCCGATCTCGGCTGTTCACCAACCGTCCTCAGCTGGACAAGGCACAAAGTCATGATGCGTCCTGGATCGGCTCACGCTATTTTCTCGACACTCCGGGTTACTACGACACCGATCGCTCACGGACACCGCGAGTCAGCTGGCCCTACGATGAGACCCGCGATACTTCCTTGTCACGGCTGGAGAATGGCGCGGGCTACCCCACTTGCAAACAGTGGTGGAATGACAGCGGTGTCGGGTTGCGAGCGCGCTTGATCGAGCAAGTCGATCCTTCGCTACTGACTCAGCTGAAAGGCTGGTTGACTGGTCGCTCAAGCAACGAGATTGAGGATGCCACGCTTCGCGAACTGGTCAGCCCGCGCCAACAATCGATGTCCATGTCGCCCGGACAGGTGTACCAGGACTATGGCTCCAGTGCTCGCGGCGGATCGATCAATCAGGGACTTAATAACCTGGCCACCAACACTGGGCTCGCCCTCGGCTCCTTCAGCAACTTCCCGGCGATGAATGCGCTACGCGCCGCCCTGCCCATGGTGCAGGCTTTCCTGATCATGGGCGTCATCATCAGTTTGCCGCTGATCCTGCTGGTCAGTACCTACCAATTGAAAACCGTCATGACGGTGACGTTCGCGCTGTTCACGTTGCACATGCTGACCTTCTGGTGGGAGTTGGCCCGCTGGGTCGACTCCAGCATGCTCGATACCTTGTACAACCAAGTGTCGGCGTCCAATCAGGTGCTGTTGTCGCTGCCCACATCCGGTTTTATGGACGGGACCGTCACGGCGCAGGTGATTGAGTATGTGATGGGGGCAATGTTCATCGTACTGCCTATGCTGTTCCTTGGAGCTATGAGCTGGACAGGATATGCAGTAGGAAACGGGATTCAAGGCATGTTGGCGAACGGCAGCAAAGCAGCGAGTGATTCAGCAAGCAAAGGTACGGATCAAATAGTGGGGGCGGCTAGCCGCTCAATTAGATGATTTGCTGTCGCCGATGTAATGCCCGTTGTCGTCGAAGTCACCGATGTAGAGGTCGGCACCAAGGTAGTCTGGCCCGGGTGCCGCCTCTTTAATATCCGCATCAATGGCAGCCTTGGACACCAGAAGACCAATTACAGCAATCATCGTCACCACAGAAGCGACCAGCCAGAAACCGATAAAGAGCAACCCAAGGAGGAATGCCAGCTTCGTAATTAGAAAGGTCCCGCGAACCAATAGCCCACCCGCAGGTATACCTGTCGCCACCGCACGTTTAGCTACGCGGGACTCAAACCCTTTTAACTTGCGATAACCACGTTTTGCGAACATACCGCATGCATATGCCCAGCGGTGTGCGAGGGAGATTTGAAGTGGCTGCTGACCCGGCATGATTGCGCCCTCTTCTGAGCGTGTTCCTGTGGAAATCGAGCTTACAGCCTACTACTGAAAATCGCCCTTGCTTAACCGTTTATCAGCTTGCTCGGTCGAAAAAAACTTCACTGGAAGACAGAAGACGCAGCTCGTGCACCCGCGCCTCTATGGCCGTTGACCCATCCAGATCATCCAGCTACATAGAAGGTACGGATCGCTGTTATCGACAGCACCTTCCCAGGTAGCCAGAGCCTTCAAAGCTAGGTCACTCCGGTGATGGTTCCCCCAAGTGCGATTAGCGTTCGGTGGCTCGCACGGTCACGTTTCACGGTGATGAACGCCTACTCCTCTCCCGAGCGCCTTTCGAGCTCGGCTCGTCCCAAACCCTCTTGCTTTTCTTCAACCCACTGCGGGGAAACTCTTTCCCCTAAGGGGCAGGTTTCTTCGCGCGCTCAACGGAGGTACACCATGTCCGACTCACTCACATCCGAAGCACTGAACACCCTGCGCTTGCCCGTCGTGTTCACTCCAGACGCGTGGCAACACGCAGTATTGCTCGATGGTTCAAATCATCCTGAAAAGCTGCAGCTCGATAGGCTGAGCAACATCGTACGCGCAGCCTTCAAAGCGCACCTGGCCGATCCAAACGCACCCTACGTGGTGTTTGAGGTAGCCAAGTTCGTCTCAGTGAGTGATGCAGATCATGAACCATTGCTGCGACTGAGCCTCAGCCTACTTCAGGCATCAGACCAACCTAACGCCTTACTGATAGCGCTTGCGGAAGAGCAGCAACGCTAAACGCAAACGGCCATACCCGGCCACTGATCCAACTCAGGCTATACGCAGTCCTGCACCAATCCAATCAACACCCACCGGGGAACCCTCCCCGACGGGCAAGGCGTTCCTCCGGTTTTTCGAGGAAAATGCCATGCGCAATATCTACCAAGACGTGACAGACAAGATCGTTACCGCGTTAGACCAAGGCGTAGCGCCCTGGATCAAACCTTGGTCCTCAAATGGCTCAACTGACGTCACTCATCACCACCCCTACCCCATCAACGCCATCACCCAGCGCCCCTATTCGGGCATCAATTTACCGCTGCTCTGGACCGAGGCTAGGTTGCAGGGGTTCACTCAAGATCGCTGGCTGACTTTCAACCAAGCCAAAAAAGCCGGCGGGCACATCCGTAAGGGTGAGCACAGCACCCTGGCAGTGCTCTACAAACCGATGGAACGCGAGGAACAGACCGAATCAGGCCAACCCGTACTCGATGAAAACGGTCAGCCCAAGGTCGCTCACTTTGGCATTCTCAGGACGCATTTTCTGTTCAACATCGAGCAAACGGAAGGGCTCGAAACGCTCAACAAAACCGTGCTCGAGACGGAACCGAGCGATCCCTTCTTCCCCAACGGCGTTGCGGAAAATCTGTTGTTACGTTCGGGCGCAAACATCATTCATCGATTTGCCGACGAAACCTTTTACCACCCGATCAGGGATCTCATCCAACTGCCGACAAAATCGCAATTCCACGATCAGGGTGGGTACTACGCCACCGCGCTTCACGAGCTGACGCACTGGACCGGCCACCACTCTCGATTGCAGCGCGAAGGCGTGACCTCTCCGTGTCCATTTGGCTTGCCAGGCTATGCATTTGAAGAGTTGATCGCCGAAATGGGCGCCGCTTTTTTATGTGCCTACGCCGGCATTCAGGGAGAGCTGAGGCATGAGGGCTACATCGACTCCTGGCTCGGCCTGCTCAAGGCTGACAACCGCGCCATCTTCCGCGCCAGTGGCCAGGCCCGATGTGCTTCGGAGTATGTGCTCAACCTGGAGCAGCAACGGAAGCAGACGGTAATGGATGACTCGCGATGGATGAGCGACGGAGCTTGATCGTCACCTCACCGCTGCACACGATTCATAGGGTCCAACACGAGTTGGACCCTTTTTCTATGCCCAGAAAAATCCCCACACTGCGGAGCTCTGACGCAAAGAACATGAGGTAATCCCGTAACCGCAGTACGCCGTTACGTATCCAGATTCTCCGCCAGGTAATCCACCAGCTCGAGTGGACTTCGGCTGTCGATCACCTTGTAGATCAGATCACGCTTGCTGCGCGGAAGCTTCTTGACCACGCTTTTCGCCGAGGCCCTGACGGCTTCGTCTGTTCCATGGATACGTGCCGCGAGCAGCAGCACGAGCGTGGCGTCAGTGAGGTTCATGGCAAGACCCAATAAAATTCGCACCGCAGTGTACCGACACTTTCCTTTTTCGTACCAGCATGCGCATCCAACAAAACGGCACCAGGACAAATCGATATTCCAATTGCCGCACAAAGGGAACCGCGTCAAAAGGACCGGTAAGGGTTGGAAGGGAATGGGGAGTCAAGGGTAAGAGCCCTATCCGAAAAGGCTAAAAGGCAACTGACTTTGCCAGTTCCCGGGAGGACCATGATGCTCAGTCTGTTTCGGCAAAAAAGGCAAAAGCCTCCTCCGCCACCAACCGTTAACGTCGCCGATGGGTACCTGCCCATCGAATCGTCCCAGAGCTTGTTAGCAGCCGAGCATCGCCGCCAGTTGCTCGATCGCATCTGGCAGTACACCGCCCTCTCCCATCAGCAGTTCAGGCAGCTCTATTTAAATCCGATCCATCGCTACGCCGAGCTGGTCCAACAACTCCCGGCCAGCGAGACGCACCACCATGCTTATCTTGGCGGCATGCTCGACCATGGCCTGGAGCTGGTCGCCTGTAGTCTGAAACTGCGTCAGTCATATCTGCTGCCCACAGGTGTCGCCCCCGAAGACCAAGCCGCTCAGACAGACGCGTGGTCCGCAGGCATCGCCTACGGCGCCCTGCTGCATGACATCGGCAAGATCGCCGTGGACCTGCTGGTCGAACGCCAAGACGGTAGTGTCTGGCATCCTTGGCAGGGATCCCTGGATCAGCCCTACCGCTTTCGCTACCTCAAGGGTCGTGACTACCACCTGCACGGCGCGGCCGCAGGCTTGATCTATACCCAGATTCTCGACCGTACAATCCTCGATTGGCTCAGTGGATTTCCGCCACTGTGGACCAGTCTGCTGTATGTCCTGGCGGGCCAGTACGAACGCGCCGGCGTGCTCGGTGAGTTGGTGATGCAGGCCGACCGTGTTTCCACCGCGCAGAACATCGGTGGCAACCCGAAGAAGGCACTGCAGGCCCCGACGCATTCGCTGCAACATCACTTGATCACCGGACTACGTCATCTGGTTCAACATGAGCTGAAACTCAACCAGCCAGGTGCCGCAGGATGGCTGACCCAGGACGCCCTCTGGCTCGTCAGCAAGACGGTCACAGACAAGCTACGAGCCTATCTGCTGTCGCAATCGATTGAGGGCATTCCCTCGTCCAACCTCGCGGTGTTCGACGAACTGCAATCGCATGGCCTGGTTGAGTCCACTCGGGAAGGCAAAGCCATCTGGACTGCGCAAGTAACACAGGGAGACTGGCAGCACAGCTTTACCTTTCTGCGCCTTCAACCGGCGTTGATCTGGGGGAACGAAGACCGGCCTGAGGCTTTCAGCGGAACGGTGAGTATTGCGGCTCATGAACACTCATCTGACACCCCGGTACCGACACCAGCGCCCGACGCAGTCAGCGCAGAATCATGTCAAAGCCAACCGCAGCCGGATCCGATGGAGCTAGAGGATGCCGATTACCTCGACACGCTGCTGGACATGTTCGAGTTGGACGAGCCTGAGGCCAACGATGCTCTGCCAGAAAGTGCTGACGATACTTCAAAGCTTCAATCGGATAACCCAGGCCAGGCATTCCTGAATTGGGTCAAGGAAGGCATTTTGAGCCACAAGCTGATCATCAATGACAGCAAGGCCAAAATCCACACGGTGGGTGGCAGCGTATTTCTGGTCACGCCTGGTCTCTTCCAACGTTACGCACAGGAATTTCCAGGCGTTTCGCAGGGTTCAGATCAGGAGTTTGAGGCATGGCGCTGGGTGCAAAAGCAGTTCGAAAAACTGAAGGTGCACAGGAAGCGGGGCGACAGCCTAAATATCTGGGCGTGTCAAGTACAAGGCCCTAGAAGGACAACTATTTTAAAGGGATACTTGATTGAGGAATCGAAGCTGTTTTTCGAATCGATCCCCCCCGACAATCCTTTCCTTAAAATCGCAGAGCTATAAATTTCCGTAACTGTAAGCCCAGCTCGGAGAGCAATTCAGCAAATGGGAGGCCTTTAATATCGCAGTGCGCGGCGACCGAGAATCCTATAGCATCAGAATGTCCTGGTCTCGCAGGAAAATTCATCGCGTGATGAACTCAAGAGCGTTGCGCCCTTGAGTCTTCATACGGAGCGGCCATGAAGCCGCTCCATACTGCCACCTCGTTAAGCAATTACTGGATGTTTTGCTTACGCCAGTTATCTACTGCCGTCGGCAGTCGCTTGTCTTTAACTGGCTTTTGCCATTCATCCCAGAAATTGACCGTGCCACTATTCGGCTTGTTTATAGGCTCATCAATTCTGATTCTGCTTGGCAGCAAGCTCGCATCGCCAACAACCAGGGCCTCGCCTGTATCGAGGGTCGGCAGGATGTCGCTGAAGCCACCGAGGCTATCGGGAAGAAGTCTCTTGATAACGCCCTGATCCTCGGCGTTGGTCAGCCGCATGGATACGAAATTGCTGCATTGGCTGAGCATCGTCTTATTCACTTCGGACGGACGCTGGCTTATCACGACAAGGCTGACACCGTACTTGCGACCTTCCTTGGCGATGCGCTCGAAAATATCCAGGGAAATATCGTCAGCTGATTCCGCCATGCTTCGTTGGGGCATGTAGAGGTGGGCTTCATCACAGAGAAGCGCAATAGGGTGGCGCAGCTCGGATGGCGTCCACTGTTGGACGGAGAATGTGACCCGCGCGACAAGGGAAACGATCAGCGGGAGAACGTCTGATGGAACCTCGGAAAAGTTGATGATCTTGATACCAGCTTTGCCATTTTCCCCAGAGCTGCCGAGCACGGCAGTGGTGAATTTTTCAAGCCAGGTAAAATCCAGAACGTCTCCGCCGCCGCTGAACATGAATCCCAGGCGTCGATCAGAAATTTTGTTCTCAAGGCGGGAGATCATGCGGGCAAGCTTCCCAAAGAAGTCACCCTGTTTCTCGGACCCCGCCCGCGCGCCGGGAATCATTTCGACGTTGATTTCATTTAGCCTGTCCATCAGAACATTCAGATCGAACGGAACCGGGCTATCTACGGTGAAGTGCTTCAGAATTTCCTGCTGGTCGCCATCCTCCAGATACTTTCTTTTGGCCTGGTTGATCTCACGCGCCATAATCATGGCCTGGTTGGGCGCATTCTGGTCACTCCGGTCAACAAACATTGCCACGAGTGCTTCATACGAAAGCAACCAGTAAGGCAGGTAAAGCACACCGTCATCAATGGTGCGTTTAGCCTCAACATCTGCGGGACCGGCCACTTTGAAGTGCTGAATGCCTAGGCCCACCAACGGCGAGTATTCACCATGAAGATCAAAAACGATGGCGTTAGCCGTAGAGAGCCCCGCCATCTGCTCAATGATCTTGGCTGTCGTCCAGGATTTACCTGATCCGGTACTGCCGCCGATGAAGGCGTGGCGCTGGAAAAACTTATTACCGTTGAGGTAGGCGACGGCATGTTCGTCCAGTGTGTATTTGCCCAGCGTCAAGGCATTCCCATCGGCTGAGACGCTGGAGAGCGTGCGCATAAAGTTGGTAAGGTTTTCGCCCTCTAGCGAAAAGCAATTCGCGTCGATTTCTGGAACACTTTCCAAAGTGCGGCGAAAGACGTTTTCTTTACCGCCGTCGCGATCCAGCATCGTACCTATTAGGGCGATTTTGCAAAGGTTGAGTTCTGAAGTCTGATCGCTGATGCCATCGCCTGCGATGTCCTCGATGCCGCGCTTGCGGGTCACCTGGGTGATGAGGCCGATGAGATGCTGTCCGGGCCTGCTGCTTTGAAGTACGGCCAGATGGTTGACTTGCAACCTTTTGAGTTGGTCGACATTTTCCACGTCCACGATCACGTTTGTCGTGTCAACAGAGGCAACCTTCCCCAGCGCGTCTTTATCCTTAAAGTCAAAAATTGGCATCTCTTCTTCCCTACATGATGAGTGACAGGTAACCCTCAAGACTCCAAATGTTTTTTTCAACGGTCACCGGAGTCTTATTCAAAGAGGAGTAGACGATGGACTGGGCGTCAGTTGCTCCCCTTTCTATTGCCAGGTAATTCTGCGCCTTGCCGTCAAGGATGAGCTTTCTGGCAGCATCTGAGAGTGCATAGGTAATGATCGTGATCGGGGTATTCTGGCGCTGGCATTTAGACATGATATTCGGCTGAATATGCTCGTCGTTGAAGCCGTAGCCAATACACAGGTATGAGTTGGCAGCGGTAATGGCCAAATCGGCATTGTGGATAGTCGAGCGGTATGGCTCTAAATGCGTCGTTTGATATTTCTGTGTGCCCGGGGTAACGATTTCCGGCTTGTAGTTAGCAGGTATTCCTTGAATGTTTGTAAGGGCTACGATGTCTTCAAGAGGCGATTTAAACCAGTCCAGCGAACCGTGAACCTTCCAGATATTCACCCTGCGTGCAGACGTGATTTCATTCGGTGCAGCACGCTGCCGAAAAAAACCGTGTGAGAAGCCCGTGTAATGATGGGCCCCCTCCTGATCGCAGGCATATTCTGCCAGCCTGTCATAATTCGTAGTGACGATATTTATTTTGGTAAGGCTGCTTTTGAACATGTGGCGCAGCAGTCGACTCAGCGGAAACATCGCTTGGTTCTGAAGACTATCGTGGAAGATTTGAATGTCTTCAGAGCTGATGAGCGACCAGGTTGCGGTGATAATTCTGGAGGTCAGCTCTTCAGTAACCGCCACCTGATGCAGTGCCGACTCCAGATCAACGCCGTCCAATAGGACCTGGCAAAATATCTCCCAAGCCTCAATCTCGGCGGCAGACAGGCTAGAAGTGTTGGTATTTGCGACCAAGTGCTTCGCAAGCGCACCCATTCCTGACATGCCGTGAGCGGCCGATGCACCGCTGCCCAGGATGATGAGAGGAACCTTGCCGTAATAGTCCTGCGCTTGTTTTTCAAAATTCAGGTCAGACAAAATTCTATCCTTGCCATTTGTACCGGTCCTTAAAGACTACGCTTTGCGGCCTGATAAGCCTACAAGGTTCAATATCCGAGAGTTCACCGTACGCAATCGAGAGTATGCGTCCGGGCATCACATCTTGCGTGATTAAACCGGCTGCCACTTATGCGGAAGCAGCAGCTCGATTTCACTCGCCCGCTGCGTCGGTAAACGCGTGAGAACATCCTTTAGATAGGCGTACGGG
>NZ_JAGDEZ010000030.1:0-71828 GCF_017498305.1 Pseudomonas sp. OA65 | reverse complement strand
AGATGTGTATGAGAGATCGGGCTTCTGTGGCTTCTGTGGCTTCTGTGGCTTCTGTGGCTTCTGTGGCTTCTGTGGCTTCTGTGGCTTCTGTGGCTTCTGTGGCTTCTGTGGCGAGGGAGCTTGCTCCCGCTCGATTGCGCAGCAATCGCAACACAGCCTTGGAGCTAGGGTTGAGCGTTCGAGAGGGGCTGCTTTGCAGCCCAGCGGGAGCAAGCTCCCTCGCCACAAAAGCACTTTTGCCAGGCAATCTCATTTACCCTGCCAGCACTTTTGCCAGGCAATCTCATTTACCCTGCCAGCACTTTTGCCAGGCAATCCTCATTTGCCCTGCAAACACTTTTACAAAGCGATCCTCGATTGCCTTGCAAGGCTACTGCTTCAGAACTGCGTGCTGATCCACGAAACCAGCAACGCCAGCGCCAGGCAACCAAAGCCGAACCGGTAGAAAAACCGGTTCATCCGCTGAGTGGCCAGATCCAGCAGCGCTTCAAATCGTTCGTTGCCATCGCGATTGCGCGCTTCAAGGCAGGCCCGCGCCTTTTGTTCACGGCGACGCGTCGCATGCAGCACCCAGCCGCCCGGGCAGGCAAACAGCAACGCGAGCAGGTTGATCAGTTTGGCGGGGTGGGCGGCGAACAGCGAAAACAGATGCGACGACATCACGAACCTCAAGGGAAAAACGGACGGGACACGCCCGTGGCCTACGAACAGGGCGCGGATTCTACCGAAAGCCTGCCGCCCTGCGCCGTTTTTTCCGACCAGTAACGATCCCATCGCGGCACTGTAATACTGTTCATTGAAGGCTTGTGTGAGTCATTGTGGCGAGGGAGCTTGCTCCCTCGCCACAGGATTGGCGCCAGGCGTTCGGACCTTGTGTGTTTTGTTGGGCTGACCTGGTCATTACAGGATCGGCAGGCGTTGGATTAATTTCCCTCGTCACCGTTTCGTCATCTGATTAGGCCACTCTGTCGCCCTTCAAACCTGCACGGAACCCGTCATGCTGCACGCCGAAAACCAGGATCGCCTCTATCTCATCAGCCCGAGCGACGAACAACAGAACCTCGTCGACAGCCTGTCCTTCAATGTGCAGGACCGTCATTGGCTGGTGTATTGCGCCCTCGGCGGCCATCAACATGCCGACCTGCCGGAGACCGACCTGCTGACCGGGATCAGCGTGCTGGAACTGTACTCAGAGGCTGCATGACGGTTTCACTCTGTGGGAGCAAGGCTTGCCCGCGATGAGGGCAGCACCTTCGACAATGCTGTGAAGGACAGATCGCTATCGCGGGCAAGCCTTGCTCCCACAGGTCTTGCTTTCAAAAGTCTCATCGCCCCCTGGGCCATTGCAGCCCAGGAGTCATTCCGCCGAAACCTTACTCAGCCAACACCTGGCCAATGGTCGGGTCCTTGAACAGCCGGGTCAGGGCATCGCTCAACACGTCGCTGACCAGCTTGGTGTTGGTGTCCTGGTTCGGCGCCATGCCGAAGCGCTGGTCCAGAGATGCGCCGTAACGACCGCTGTAGCGGCGGTTGGCGTTCTGCACGTCGGAGCGGAAGGTCGCGCCGATGGTGGCTTCGGTCACGTACATGCCTTCCTTGGGCGACTGATACTTCAGCTCGGCCAGGGTCACGGTCAGTTGCGGCGCATTCAAGGCGTTGGCTGTCGGCGTGAAGCCCAACAAACGCACCGCGGCTTCAGCCTGGGCCTGCAGCTTGGGCAGGATCTGCGCGCCCTGCACCGTGATTACGCTGGTTTCCGGATACAGCCCGCCGCGAGTGCCGAGCGTCGGCGACGGACGACCGTCCACAACCCGCACCACCACCGGCTGGCCACGACCTATAGGCGCCAGTTGGGCATTGAGCTTGGGCTCCGGGTTAAGTTGTTGCGGGCTGTGGGCGCAGCCGACAAGGGTCAGACTGGTCACAGCGATCAAACCGAACAACAGGCGTTGCAACATGCTCTTCTCTCCAGAATCGGGCACAAACAGGCCGGCAGTATAGCGGTGCGCCATCGCCGTGAACTAGCGTCATACGATGAATACTGAAATGTCTGACACGGGCCGTGATTGCCGGTTCCTGTCACCCCATTGTCACGGTCCTTACACCGGCATGTCATGGCCCGCTGTCAGGATTGCTCCCAAGCTCCCTGACTCGGTATCCGCCCATGCGCTTGCTCATTTCGCTGTTCACCCCGCGCCCTCATCACCGCAGCTTCGCCCTGCTCGATCGCAACGGCCGTTGCCAGGCGTTCAAGCAGTGCAGTCTGCAACCCATGGGCGAAGGCTGGGTGGAAATCGATGAGATCCGTCTCAACTGGTTGCACCAGCCACTGCCCGCCAGCGCCCGCGTGCAACCGCTTCGTGCCCGCGCACGCAACCGGCAACTGTTGACCATCTGACCGGACGGCTAATAAAAGTCATTAAACACGACCATTTCCCTGCGTTTCTTCGATACAATCTCCCCCCGATTATAAGGACGTCTCCTGATCGGGCCGCGCAACACCGCTGATGCGCTGGTATTGGCACCCCGCACCGCCCACAGAGAGCCGCCCACACAGATCGAGTGAAGCTGGCGCGCTTGCTGTTCCTCTCAGGCAAATCACCACTTTTCGCGAATCTGCAGAGCTGTCATTACGCTCGGTCACTGAGCTGTCTGCCCGTTTTGCCTGTCATGTACTCCATGGGGGCAACCAAACCGGGCGCGGTGCCAGGCTGGGACAGCCCTTTTTTGAGGTTCACGTCTTCAAAAGAGCGTGAAAAAACGGGTTTTCACAACTTCACGAGAGTGTGGCGAGCAAATGAAGAGTTTTGCGTCTGAACAAGCACCATTAGCGTCTGGAACAGCCCAACGACACAGGACCGGATATCGTTCAAGAACCGGCGCCTGAAGCCTGTCCGCTACGGATTTGGTTGCACGAACGGATGTCTCGGCCATAAGTCGAATTGCCCGCCCGGCGCTTAAATGAGTTCATGTGACTCTTGAGGCCAGGCTGCATGCATCCGCGGTAGGTGCGAAAAATTGCGAAGATTCGGACATGGCGATCCTGGCCATGGATCACTGGGGCGCAACTGACCTGCCCCGCCACTCCTGGCCGCTATGCCGACAATTTGGTGCTGCAGATTTTGGAGACGCGTTAAATGGCGCATAACGAAGCAGTCGATGTAGTTCTGGTAGGGGCCGGCATCATGAGTGCCACCCTGGCCGTGCTGCTCAAGGAGCTCGACCCCGCGATCTCGCTGGAAGTCGTCGAGCTGATGGATTCCGGTGCCGCGGAGAGTTCCAACCCGTGGAACAACGCCGGTACCGGCCACGCCGGGCTGTGTGAGCTCAACTACACGCCCCAAGCGGCCGACGGCACTGTCGACATCAAGAAAGCCGTGCACATCAACACCCAGTTCGAGGTATCGAAGCAGTTCTGGACGTACCTGACCAAAAAAGGCACGTTCGGCTCCTCCAAGTCTTTCATCGCTCCGGTGCCACACCTGAGCTTCGTGCAAGGCGAGAAAGGCGTATCGTTCCTGAAGAAGCGCTTCGAGCTGATGCACCAGCATCACGCCTTCGACGACATGGAATACACCGAAGACAAGGCCAAGATGGCCGAGTGGATGCCGTTGATGATGCCTGGCCGGCCAGACGATGAAGTCATCGCCGCCACCCGCGTCATGAACGGTACCGACGTCAACTTCGGCGCGCTGACCAACCAGTTGCTCAAACACCTGACCAGCGCCCCGGATACCCAGGTCAAATACTGCAAGCGCGTCACCGGCCTCAAGCGCAACGGCAGCGGCTGGACCGTGAGCATCAAGGACGTCAATTCCGGCAGCACTCGCGACGTCGACGCCAAGTTCGTCTTTCTCGGTGCTGGCGGCGCGGCCTTGCCATTGCTGCAAGCCTCGGGCATCGAGGAAAGCAAGGGCTTCGGCGGCTTCCCGGTCAGCGGCCAGTGGCTGCGTTGCGACAACCCGGACGTGGTCAAGCACCACCAGGCCAAGGTCTACAGCCAGGCCGCCGTGGGCTCGCCGCCGATGTCGGTGCCGCATCTGGACACCCGTGTGGTCGATGGCAAGAAATCCCTGCTGTTCGGGCCATACGCCGGTTTCACCACCAAGTTCCTCAAGCACGGCTCGATCATGGACCTGCCGCTGTCGGTACGCGCCGGCAACATCGGCCCGATGCTGGCCGTGGCCCGGGACAACATGGACCTGACCAAGTACCTGATCAGCGAAGTGATGCAGTCCATGGAGCAGCGCCTGGAATCCCTGCGTCGGTTCTACCCCGAGGCGAAAGCCGAAGACTGGCGCCTGGAAGTGGCCGGCCAACGGGTACAGATCATCAAGAAAGACCCGAAGAAAGGTGGTGTCTTGCAGTTCGGCACCGAACTGGTGGCGGCCAAGGACGGCAGCCTCGCCGCGCTACTCGGTGCATCGCCGGGTGCTTCGGTGACCGTGTCGATCATGCTGGAACTGATCGAGCGCTGCTTCCCGGACAAGGCCAAGGGCGAGTGGGCTGCCAAGCTCTCGGAGATTTTCCCGGCCCGGGAAAAAGTACTGGAAACCGACGCGGCGCTGTATCGCAAGATCAATGCGCAGAACAACATTGCGCTGGAGTTGGTTGAAGACAGCAAGGCGCACAGTTACGCCTGATACCTTGCCGTTAATGTAAAAAGCCTCCCGTGCAAAACGGGAGGCTTTTTATTTTCCGCAGTGTTATTTCATGGTGAATTTGATGCGGGTTCCACCGTTGCGAACATAGTCGTCTTCATCTTCTACATCAATCAATTGAGCGACACAATAATCCGTCGGCTCCGCATTGACCCAACGACGATAAGGCATTGCCCCTTCACTGACCGGTGTTCGTGCGACATGCCCAAAGCTGAAATGGCAGATGCGACTGTCTTGCGTGTAGCTAAAAGCCTCTTCCTTGGAGCGTGACTGAGGCAGGTAATACGTTAGCTCCTGGCTCTCGCCCGGACTTATCCAAAAGTTGTGGCCCGAACTGGCCCAATAATCAGTCCAGCTAAAGCCGCTACCAGGAATAATATCGTCTACCGTGGCATTGTGAATTTCGACATTGACAACTTCATCCCGCGCGTAGGAAGCGGAACTTGCCAGACACGCCGCCAAGGACAACAGCACGCCGGTGATATACTTTTTTTGATCTTCCATGATACATACAACTCCATTAAGACAATGACGTAAAAGCCACTTGGCTTCGAGCGCAAAAGTAATGGAATTTCAAATAAAACAGAACAGCCCGAATGGTGACATAACCTTTCAGAGCGATGTAAAAAGAAGAAGCTAGTTGCGTTCAAGCTGAATATTCAACGCTCCGAAGAGCGTTGATAGACATTAATTCAGCCACGCGCCTTGTTGATCAATTCGATATATTCCTCGGCATTACGCTGATCCTTGATCAACGCAACGAAATCGTTGCCATGCTCATCCTTGCCGTTGAGGTCATGGCCAGCCTCGACGAAGAACGTCAGGAAGCGCTCGAAATCGTCGACCCGCAAGCCACGGTAGGCCTTGATCAATTTGTGCAACGACGGCGAAGTGGCATCGACCGGTTCGAAATTGAGGAACAGCTTGATCTGCTCATCGCCAATTTCGTCGCCAATCACTTGTTTCTTGTCTTTACGCATTGCCGGCTCCAACTCGCACAATTCACGGGGCGGGCAGTTTACCCCCGGCGGGCCTCGGGGCTCAACGCGGGCGTTCGGCGCCGGTATGCAAGTCGGCCCAGATATGGCCGTTGGCGTACGTGAGGAACTGCACGTACACCGTGTCGTTGCGCAGCAGATCGATGATCACCTGGTACTGGGCCTGTGGATAAGACAGCGTCAGAGTCTTGCTCGTCTCGTCGAAGACCGGCTTCTTCAGGCTTTTGCTTTCGCCGTCGAAGTTGAGCATCACCTGACTGATGGTCGCCCCTTTGTTCAGGGGCTTGCCCTTGAGACGGACCAGCAGGGGCGAAGTGACCGGAATCGGTTGCTGGTTGGACTGGCGCTGGTTACCCAGCACCACCGAATATTCGGTCACTTGCAGCAACTGCTGCTGTTCAGGTTGTTCCTGGCGCACCATCAGGTCATCCGGCGGCAGGAACTGGCTGTGCATCGGCGCCGCCACGGCCGTCAGGGGCAGGCTGGCGATCAACAGCGAAGTGGCGCAACGGCGGATCGATACACGCATGACAAGCTCCAGGGTCTTGGCCGGGCACTCTAGCATGAGCCCGAGCGGCAAAAATAACGATCCAGATCAATACATCCGCGCAACGAGCACGGCATACTCAAAGAGCCATCAGCCCCGGTCTACCGGTGTATGCCGTTGTGGCGAGGGAGCTTGCTCCCGCTGGGCGGCGCAGCCGCCCCAGAATATTGCGAGCGCTACGCACTCGAGCGGGAGCAAGCTCCCTCGCCACGGGGCCAGTGCCAGCCCCCCCTTGCGAGGAGTATTCATGTCTTTTTCCGCCCCACCGCTGTTCGCCGCCTGGCGCCAAACCTGGCGGGCCGGCTACACCCTCGAACGCCTGCGCGGCGATCTGGTGGCCGGGCTGACCGTCGGCATTATCGCCATCCCGTTGGCCATGGCCCTGGCGATTGCCGTCGGCGTACCGCCGCAGCAAGGCCTGTACACGGTGTTGGTGGCCGCACCGCTGATCGCCCTCACCGGCGGCTCGCGCTTCAACGTGAGTGGGCCGACCGCGGCGTTCGTGGTGATCCTGCTGCCCATCACCCAGCAATACGGCCTCGGTGGCCTGTTGTTGTGCACCATGCTCGCCGGCCTGATCCTGATCGCCCTGGGCCTGATGCGCGCCGGCCGTTTGATCCAATACATTCCCTACCCGGTCATCCTCGGTTTCACCGCGGGCATTGGCGTGGTCATTGCCACCTTGCAACTCAAGGACCTGCTGGGGCTGACCACCGCAGGCCAAGCCAAACATTACATTGAACAACTGGGCGAATTGATCGTGGCGCTGCCCGGTGCCCGTCTCGGCGATGGGGTCATCGGCGCCGTGTGCCTGGCAGTGCTGATAGCCTGGCCGCGCTGGGTGCCACGGGTGCCCGGGCATCTGGTGGCCCTGTTGGTGGGCACGCTGCTTGGGCTGGCAATGGAAAGCGGCGGCTGGCCGATCGCGACGCTGGGCGAACGCTTCAGCTACGTCGTCGATGGCATCGCCCACCCAGGCATCCCGCCCTTCTTGCCAAGCTTCGACTGGCCCTGGAACTTGCCGGACGGCCAGGGCCATCCGTTGATCCTGTCCTATGACCTGATCCGCCAATTGCTGGCGCCCGCCTTTGCCATCGCCATGCTCGGCGCCATCGAGTCACTGTTGTGCGCGGTGGTGGCGGACGGCATGACCGGCAGCAAGCACGACCCCAACGCCGAGCTGATAGGCCAGGGCCTGGGCAACCTGGTGGCGCCGCTGTTCGGTGGCATCACCGCCACCGCCGCGATTGCCCGCAGCGCCACCAATGTGCGCAGCGGCGCCTCTTCACCGCTGGCCGCGATCATCCACAGCCTCGTGGTGCTGGTGGCAATTGTGCTGCTGGCGCCGCTGTTCAGTTACTTGCCCATGGCCGCATTGGCCGCGCTGCTGGTGATGGTCGCCTGGAACATGAGCGAAGCCGGGCATGTGCTGCACACCCTGCGCATCGCCCCGCGCAGCGACGTGCTGGTGCTGCTGACCTGCCTGGGCCTGACGGTGCTGTTCGATATGGTCCTGGCCGTCGCCGTCGGCCTGCTGCTGGCCGCCGGGCTGTTCATCAAGCGCATGAGCGAATTGACCGACAGCGCCGAGCTGCCGCGCCACTTCCACCAGGCCCTGCTGGACATGCCCGAGCATGTACGTTGCTACGGGATTCGCGGGCCGCTGTTCTTCGGCGCGGCGGAAAAGGCCTTGGATGTGCTGCGTCGGTTCGACCCGGGCGTTCGGGTGGTGATCGTGGATATGAGCGCCGTACCGATGCTGGACATGACCGCCCTGGCCGCGCTGGAAAATATCCTGAGGGACTATCGCAAGCAGGGTATCGGCCTGATCCTGGTGGCGACTGCGCCCAGGGTGCGCCTGAAACTGCGCCGCGCCGGCATTCATCGCGAACAACGTCAGTTGGCGTATGTGCAGACCTTGGAGCAGGCGCGGGTCAAGAGCGAAAAATGGCTAGCCGGTAGCGCGACTCAAGCAAGGCTGGCCTGATCTGTAGCAAGGGAGCCTTTGTGGCGAGGGAGCTTGCTCCCGCTGGGCTGCGTAGCAGCCCCTTGGGGTGGAGTTGTGCAATTGCAGGTGGGTGCTCCGCACCCAAGCGGGAGCAAGCTCCCTCGCCACAAAAGCTCTCAGGCCACAGGTGCTAGGCGAACTGCGCGCGCATCCAGGCGTGGTATTGCGCTACGCCAGGCTCGCCTTCGCGGGGCGCCCAATGGGCCAGTTCCCCCTCGCCCACCGGCCGGTAAGGGCCGGCCTTGCATTCGAACATCAGGCTGTCGGCTTCCAGCACCACCAAGCCGTGATACACGCCAGCCGGCAGGTCGACGCCGAGGCAATCGCCACCGGCCTGAAGGATGCGCTTGTCCACCACCGCTCCGGTTTCGTCGAAGATCAACACCCCCAATCGGCCCTTGAGCACCAGCAAGGTTTCCGCCTTGTCGGCGCTCAAGTGGCGGTGCGGCGGAATGTAGGTGGAGGGCTGCAAGCCAACCGCCATGCGGTGGCATGGCTCATCCATTTCATGGAAGTTATGGTGCTGTCGTCCGCGAGGACTGGCCGCGGCTTTCTCGGCCAATTCATCGAACAACACTTGTTCCAGAAAACTTGGCCGAGTCATCGATTACATCCCCTTGACGGCGAAAATGCCATTGGCGTTGCGCCAGTAACCTTTGTAGTCCATGCCGTAGCCGAAGATGTAGCGGTCGATGCACGGCAGACCGACAAAATCAGCTTTCAAGTCCGGCCGCGCCTTGCGGTCATGGTCCTTGTCGATCAGCACAGCAGTGTGCACGGCACGGGCGCCGGCGTGTTTGCAGAAGTCGATGATCGCGCCCAGGGTGTGACCTTCGTCGAGGATGTCATCGATGATCAGCACGTCGCGGTCGATGAACGAGACTTCCGGCTTGGCTTTCCAAAACAGGTCGCCGCCACTGGTTTCGTTGCGATAACGCGTCGCGTGCAGGTAGGACGCTTCCAAGGGGAAGTTCAGATAGGTCAGCAGCTTGCCGGAGAAAATCAGCCCGCCGTTCATCACGCAGAACACCACCGGATTGGCATCGGCCAGTTGTTCGTTGATTTGCGCACCGACACGGGCGATGGCCGCTTCGACTTCGGCTTCGGTGTACAGGCAGTCAGCCTCTCGCATGATTTGACGGATATGCTCGAGATCAGCGGACATGGCGCTCTCCAAGGGGTGGCAGGGTTCGGAAAAGCCGGCAAAGGTACGCATCCCGCCCGGCCAGATCAAGCGTTTGTGGACTAACGTTCTGTATTGTCTATAGGACAACACCCTCGGATAGATTAATCTAGGCCGGTTTTTTTGCCCGCCGCCGGAGCCTTCCCCATGCCCATCCTCGAGATCCGCCACCCGCTGATCAGACACAAACTCGGCCTGATGCGCCGCGCCGATATCAGCACGAAGAACTTCCGTGAACTGGCCCAGGAAGTCGGAGCCCTGCTCACCTACGAAGCCACCAAGGACCTGCCACTGGAGTCCTATGAAATCGACGGCTGGGCCGGTACGGTCCAGGTCGAGAAAATCGCCGGCAAGAAAATCACCGTGGTGCCGATCCTGCGCGCCGGCATCGGCATGCTCGAAGGCGTCCTGAGCCTGATCCCAGGGGCCAAGGTCAGTGCCGTGGGCGTGGCTCGCAACGAGCAGACCCTGCAAGCGCACACCTACTTGGAAAAACTGGTACCGGAAATCGACGAGCGCCTGGCAATGATCATCGACCCGATGCTCGCCACCGGCAGCTCCATGGTCGCCACTATCGACCTGTTGAAAAAGGCCGGTTGCCGAGACATCCGCGCCATGGTCCTGGTCGCCGCTCCCGAAGGCATCAAGGCCGTGCAGGACGCCCACCCGGATGTGACCATCTACACCGCGTCCATCGACCAGAAACTCAACGAACATGGCTACATCATCCCGGGCCTGGGCGATGCCGGCGACAAGATCTTCGGCACCAAGCAGAAGGACGCTTGAGCATGCAAGACGAGTTCAACGATCCGCTCTGGCGCCAGATCCTGTCCGGTGCCCAGATGCTGTTCGTCGCCTTCGGCGCGCTGGTATTGATGCCGCTGATCACCGGGCTGGACCCTAACGTGGCGCTGTTCACCGCCGGCCTGGGAACGATCTTGTTCCAGGTCGTCACCGGACGCCAGGTGCCGGTGTTCCTGGCCTCGAGCTTTGCCTTCATCACCCCGATCATCCTCGCCAAGGGCCAGTTCGGCCTGGCCGCGACCATGGGCGGCGTGATGGCGGCGGGTTTCGTCTACACCTTCCTGGGCCTGGCGGTGAAGATCAAGGGCACCGGGTTCATCGATCGGCTGCTGCCGCCGGTGGTGATTGGCCCGGTGATCATTTCCATCGGCCTGGCCATGGCGCCGATTGCCGCCAACATGGCGATGGGCAAGGCCGGCGACGGCACCGAGCTGATTCAATATCAGACCGCGATGCTGATTTCGATGCCGGCCCTGCTCACCACGCTGATCGTGGCGGTGTTCGGCAAAGGCATTTTCCGCCTGGTGCCGATCATTTCCGGGGTGCTGGTGGGCTTTGCCATGGCGTTTTTCTTCGGCGTCGTGGACACCGCGAAAATCGCCGCCGCGCCATGGTTCGCCCTGCCTGCGTTCACCGCGCCGGAGTTCAACTGGCAGGCGATCCTGTTCATCGTACCGGTTGCCCTGGCACCGGCCATCGAGCACATCGGCGGTGTGATTGCGGTAGGCAGTGTGACCGGCCGCGACTACCTGAAAAAACCCGGCCTGCATCGCACGCTGCTGGGTGACGGCATTGCCACCACCGCCGCCGGCCTGTTCGGCGGCCCGCCCAATACCACCTACGCCGAAGTGACCGGCGCGGTGATGCTGACCAAGAACTACAATCCGAAGATCATGACCTGGGCGGCGATCTTTGCCATCAGCCTGGCGTTCATCGGCAAGTTCGGCGCGCTGCTGCAGAGCATCCCGGTGCCGGTGATGGGCGGGATCCTGTGCCTGTTGTTCGGTTCGATTGCAGCGGTGGGCATGAACACGCTGATCCGCCACAAGATCGACCTGGGCGAGGCGCGCAACCTGGTGATCGTTTCGGTGACGCTGGTGTTCGGCATCGGCGGCGTGCTGGTGGGCACCGGCACCGGCCCGGACGATTTCGGCCTCAAAGGCATCGCGCTGTGCGCGGTGGTGGCGATCGCGCTGAATCTGCTGCTGCCGGGTAATGACGGTTGGAAGCAGAAGAAGGTGGATGAGCCTTTGCTGTAACCAGTACCTAATGTGGCGAGGGAGCTTGCTCCCGCTCGACCGGGCTGGCGCACCAGTGCGGAGCGCTCGCAAAATTTGGGGTTGCTGCGCAACCCAGCGGGAGCAAGCTCCCTCGCCACAGGTTTTGTATTACAAAGCCAAGGGTGCCCGTTCGCAGAGGGTACTCAACGCCTTCGCCCACTGCGGCTCATCATTGAGACAAGGCACCAACACCAACTCTTCTCCCCCCGCCTCGCGGAACTGCTCACGACCGCGATCACCGATTTCCTCCAAGGTTTCGATGCAGTCGGCGACGAACGCCGGGCACATCACCAACACCTTCTTCACGCCGCTTTTAGCCAGCTCCTCCAAGCGCGCCTCGGTGTAGGGCTCGATCCACTTGGCCCGCCCCAACCGCGACTGGAACGACACCGACCATTTGCCGTCCGCCAGCCCCATGCGTTGGGCGAACAGTTCGGCCGTACGGATGCATTGCGCGCGGTAACAGGTCGCCATGACCTCCGGCGGTGCGTTCTTGCAACAATCGGCATCCTTGAAGCAATGAAACCCCGTCGGGTCGAGCTTGGTCAGGTGCCGTTCCGGCAGACCGTGGAAACTCAACAACAGATGATCGTGCGCCTGCATCAGGTACGGCTTGGCGCTGGCCACCAGGGCGTCGAGGTATTCCGGCTGATCGTAGAACGGCTGGAGGATCGAAAACTGCACATCGAGTTTCTTTTCCCGCACGACCCGCTTGGCCTCCTCGATCACCGTGGTCACGGTGCTGTCGGCGAACTGCGGGTACAACGGCGCCAACGTGATCTTCTTGTGACCCTGGCTCGCCAGCCGCACCAGCGTCGATTCAATGGACGGCTCGCCATAACGCATCGCCAGTTCCACCGGGCCCTGGGTCCACTGCGCGGTCATGATTTGCTGCAGCCGGCGACTGAGCACCACCAGCGGCGAACCCTCCTCCCACCAGATCGAGGCGTAGGCATGGGCTGACTGCTCGGGACGCTTGACCAGGATCAGCGATACCAGCAAGCGCCGCACCGGCCATGGCAGGTCGATGACATACGGATCCATCAGGAATTGATTGAGGTAGCGGCGCACATCGGCCACCGAGGTGGAGGCAGGCGAACCCAGATTCACCAGAAGCAACGCGTGATCGGTCATGCAACGTCCTATTTCAAAGGCGGCTGGACAAGTCTTCCAGGGCCGCAGGCAAATCAGTGAACCGGAATGTGAAACCCGCCGCCTGCAATCGGGCCGGCGTGGCGCGCTGGCCGCCGAGCAACAGCAAGGACAATTCCCCCAGCGTGACCTTCAGCGCAAGCTCTGGCATCGGCACCACGGCCGGCCGATGCAAGACGCGCCCCAGGGCCTTGGCAAAATCGCGGTTGCGCACCGGGTTCGGCGCGCACGCATTATAAGGACCGCTGGCATCGGTGCGGTGCAGAAGAAAATCAATCAGGGCGATTTGATCGTCAATGTGAACCCATGGCATCCACTGCCGACCATTGCCGATACGCCCGCCCAGCGCCAGTTTGAACGGCAGCAGCAGCCGCGACAAAAAGCCGCCCTCGGCAGACAGGACCAGGCCGGTACGCACCAGCACCACGCGCAGGCCCAAGGCCTCGGCCCGCTGCGCGGTTTCTTCCCAGGCGATGCACAACTGGCTGGCGAAATCTTCGCTCACCGGCCCCGACTCCTCGGTCAACTCACGCTCACCACCGTCGCCGTACCAGCCCACCGCGGAACCGGAAATCAACACCTGCGGTCTCTGCTCGCAACGCTCCAGCCAGGCCAGCAAAACTTCCGTCAACGTGATGCGGCTGCTCCACAACAACATCTTGCGTTTGTGGCTCCAGGGACGGTCGGCAATCGGCGCTCCCGCGAGGTTGACCACCGCATCCACCGGCTCGTCAATTTCGTCGAGCCTGGCGACGCCCCGCACCGATGTCCCGCAGATTTTCGCCACTTCTTCGGATCGACGACTCCATACCGTCAAGCGATGCCCCTGCTGCAACCAGAGGCGGCAGAGCTGACGTCCGATCAAACCAGTACCGCCGGTCAGCAATATGTGCATGAGATGTTCCTCGCATCGCGTTTTACCCGGCCCATTAGTCTATTTTTATAGGTAGGGATTTTTCGTATCGGACAGGGTCTGTGTTTAACAATAGGACAACCTATCCAAACGCGAACGGTAAAACTTATACCAAAAACCCGAATTGTACAGGTTTAAACGACGGCGTAGTCTGTACAGAAAGGTAAACGAGGCCCTCATGACTGTACCTATCGCAATCATCGGCACCGGCATCGCCGGACTTTCAGCCGCCCAGGCCCTGACGGAGGCCGGGCATGTCGTTCAACTCTTCGATAAAAGCCACGGCAGTGGCGGACGCATGTCGAGCAAGCGCAGCGATGCCGGCGCGCTGGACATGGGCGCGCAATACTTCACGGCCCGCGACCGCCGCTTTGTCACGGAGGTCCAGCGCTGGCAAGCCAACGGCTGGGCCGCGGAATGGAACCCGCAGCTCTACAACTTCCAGAATGGACAATTGAGCCCATCGCCGGACGAGCAGACCCGTTGGGTCGGCACCCCGCGCATGAGCGCCATCACCCGCGCCTTGCTCGACAAGCTGCAAGTGCAGTTTTCCTGCCGGATCACCGAGGTCTACCGCGGCCAGGAGCATTGGCATCTGCAGGACGCGGAAGGTTTCACCCACGGCCCCTTCGGCCATGTCGTGATCGCCACCCCCGCCCCCCAGGCCACCGCATTGCTGGCGGCCGTACCGAAGCTGGCCGCAGTGGCCGCCGGCGTGAAGATGGACCCGACCTGGGCCGTGGCGCTGGCTTTCGAAGCACCGCTGGATACGCCCATGGAGGGCTGCTTCGTACAGGACAGTCCGCTGGACTGGTTGGCACGTAACCGCAGCAAACCGGGACGCGACAGCAAGCTCGACACTTGGGTCCTGCACGCCACCAGCGACTGGAGCCGGCAGCACATCGACCTGTCCAAGGAAGCGGTGATCGAACACCTGCACGGCGCGTTCGCTGAGCTGCTGCACAGCGCGATGCCCGCCCCGAGTTTCAGCGTGGCCCATCGCTGGCTTTACGCCCGTCCCGCCGGCAGCCATGAATGGGGCGCCCTGGCCGATGCCGACCTGGGCCTGTATGTGTGCGGCGACTGGTGCCTGTCCGGCCGGGTCGAAGGCGCCTGGCTCAGCGGCCAGGAGGCAGCACGTCGCCTGCATGCCAGCCTGCAGTAGATCGCGCGTTAGCGCTCATCATCCGCTGCTGTCGAACAAGACAGCAGCCTGCCTGCAACACCCATTGCGCCACCCCCTTGAATAAAATCCGGTTGACTTGCAGACATTCGGACCTATGATGAAAATATTGTACAGAAGAAAAAAACTGTACAAGATTTAGCTATCAGAGGCCATCCATGTCCAACGCAGCCATCGCCAAACCCAGAATCGCCATCAGCGCCTGCCTGATGGGAGCTGAAGTTCGCTTCAATGGCGGACACAAGCAATCGCCATTGTGCAGCCGCACCCTCGTCGATTATTTCGATTTCGTGTCGGTGTGCCCTGAAGTCGCTATCGGCCTGGGCATTCCCCGGGAACCGATCCGCCTGGTGGGCGACCCCGAACACCCCGAGGCGCTCGGCACGGTGAATCGCGACCTCAACGTGACCCGGCCACTGGCTGACTATGGGCAGCAGATGGCGGGTGAGCTGGAGGACATCTGCGGCTACATCTTCATGCAGAAATCGCCCTCCTGCGGACTGGAGCGGGTCAAGGTCTATGACTACAACGGCGTGACCCAGGACGGCGGCGGGCGCGGCATCTATGCCCAGGCCTTTTGCGAACGCCATCCCGACCTGCCGGTGGAGGAAGACGGTCGCCTCAACGACCCGGTGCTACGGGAAAACTTCCTGACCCGGGTGTTTGCCTATGCCGCCTGGCAATCCTTGCGCCGCCAGGGCCTGACCCGTCGCGACCTGATCGAATTTCACGCGCGCTACAAATACCTGCTCATGGCGCACAACCCGGAGCAGTACAAGGCCCTGGGCAAACTGCTGGGCACCATGGGCAAGGCCGACGCCAATGAGCTAGGCCCACGCTACTTCAGCGCATTGATGGCCGCCTTGAAGAAGTGCGCCACCCGCCGCACCCACACCAATGTGCTGCAACACCTGAGCGGGTACCTCAAGCGCGACATCGACGCAGAGGACAAACAGGAGGTGCAGCACCTCATCGGGCAATATCGCCTCGGCATCGTGCCCTTGGTGGTGCCGCTGACGTTGCTCAAGCATCACCTGCGCCAGCATCCCGATCCTTACTTGGCGCAGCAGGTCTACCTGCAACCGCACCCGGAAAACCTCAGTTTGAGAAACGCTATCTAATGAAGAACGACCCCGACGCCAGCGCCCGCGAAGACTTGGGGGCCGATTTTGCCCAGGCCTTGGCCCAAGGCTGGCTGCCCATCCGCGAAGTCGCCCGGCAGACCGGTGTCAACGCCATCACGCTGAGGGCCTGGGAACGCCGGTACGGCCTGATCGTGCCGCACCGCACTCCCAAGGGACACCGACTGTTCAATGCCGAGCATGTACAACGGATCCGGAACATCCTCACATGGATCGATCGTGGCGTTGCGGTGAGCAAGATCAAACCGTTGCTGGATACACCACCGCCGACCGAAACCACGCAGCCGGCGGAGAACGACTGGCAGCGTCAGCGCCACGCCCTGGTGCTGGCGGTGACGCAACTGGCCGAGCGCCAGATCGACGACCTGGTCAACCAGGCGATGGCGCTGTATCCGCCCTGGACCGTGTGCGAACAATTGCTCCTGCCACTGCTGGCCGACCTGCACCTGCGCTGGCAAGGCCAGTTCGGTGCGCAGTTGGAACGGGTTTTCCTGTACTCGTGGCTGCGTAGCAAGTTCGGCAGCCGGATCTATCACAACAACCGCCAACTGCGCGGCGCGCCCTTGTTGCTAGTCAATCATTCGGACTTGCCCCTGGAGCCGCACCTGTGGCTCACCGCCTGGCTGGCCAGCAGCGCCGACTGCCCAGTGGAAGTGCTCGACAGCCCGCTCCCGGCGGGCGAGCTGGCCCTGGCGGTCGAACGTCTCAAGGCCCGTGGCGTCCTGTTGTATTCCAGTCACGCCCTCAACCTGTCCCAACTGCCCAAGCTATTGGGCGCAATTGATTGCCCAATCATCATTGCCGGCCCAGCCGCGTCGATCCACCACGCCCGGCTATCCACAGGCGTCTCGATGATCGAGGTGTCCTGGGCCGAAGACCCGCTATCGGCTCACCGCGAACTGAGTCGCCGAGAACTCCTTTAGATGAAGAACAGCATGCGATTGATCTGGCTGCGCAGCGACTTGCGCCTGCGCGACAACACCGCCCTGGCGGCCACCGCAGCCCAAGGGCCTTGTGTGGCGGTGTACCTGACCAGCCCCGAGCAATGGCGTGCCCATGACGACGCCCCGTGCAAGATCGATTTCTGGCTGCGCAACCTCGGCGCGTTGAGCGCGGCCCTGGATGAATTGAACGTCCCACTCTTGATCCGCGAGGCAGCGCATTGGCACCAGGCGCCACAGGTATTGCTCACGCTATGTCGCGAACTGAACGTCGACGCCGTGCATGTCAATGAAGAGTACGGCGTGAATGAAACGCGACGCGACACCGAGGTCGCCCGCGCATTGAATGATCAGGGCATTGAGTTTCACAGTCATCTCGACCAACTGCTGTTCAAGCCCGGCAGCGTGCTGACCAAGACCGGCAATTATTTCCAGGTGTTCAGTCAGTTCCGCAAGGTCTGCTACAACCGTCTGCACTTCTCATTGCCGAGCCTGGTCGCCACACCGCCGCGGCAGGCCCCCACCGGCATTGCCCGCGACCCGGTGCCGACGCAAGTCGATGGATTCGCCCCGCCCAGTGAAGCATTGCGCGACCTCTGGCCCGCGGGTGAAACCGAAGCCCGACGGCGCCTGGACAGCTTTGTCGACCAGCACCTCGACGATTACCAGCACCAACGGGACTTCCCGGCCCGGCCCGGCACCAGCCAACTCTCGGCCTACCTGGTGGCCGGGGTGGTGTCGCCGCGTCAGTGCCTGCATGCCGCGCTACAAGCCAACCAGGGAGAATTTGAGAGTGGAAATGCCGGAGTTTTGACCTGGATCAATGAATTGCTCTGGCGCGAATTCTACAAACACATTCTCGTGGGTTATCCACGCGTGTCGCGTCATCGCGCGTTCCGTCCGGAAACCGAGGCCCTGGCGTGGCGCAAGGCCCCGGCGGAACTTGAGGCCTGGAAACAGGCACGCACCGGCCTGCCGATCATCGATGCGGCCATGCGCCAATTGTTGGAGACCGGCTGGATGCACAACCGTTTACGGATGGTCGTGGCCATGTTTTTGACCAAGAACCTGTTGATCGATTGGCGCGAAGGCGAGCGCTTTTTCATGCAGCACCTGATCGACGGCGACTTGGCCGCCAACAATGGCGGCTGGCAGTGGAGCGCCTCCACCGGCACCGATTCGGCGCCCTGGTTTCGCATCTTCAATCCGTTGAGCCAGTCGGAAAAATTCGACCGCGACGGGCTATTCATCAAGCGCTGGTTACCTGAGTTGAACGATCTCGATAAACAAAGTGTCCACCACCCTAATGCGCAGGGCGAATTGTTTGACAATACAAACTACCCGGCACCGATTGTTGATCTGGCCCAATCCCGGGCACGTGCGCTGGCAGCGTTCAGAAACCTGCCGACGCGACAGGACGCAGCCCTTGGAGGGATGGGCGATTAGCGAACATGAAATTGCCAGCCTTCGGGGTGCATTATTTATCCGCTGACATATAGTCTTACTAAACGCAGGAGCTCCACTGAAGCGGTGTATCAAAGCCCTGCGCAAGCGAAAGGAGTATGAAATGGGTCTACGACCGCCACGGCGCTATTGGCTTACCGGGGCTGGCAACGGAATCGGCGCTTCGCTGGCTGAAGCGCTACTCGAGACAGGTGCCTGCCTGGCCGTCAGTTCGCGCTCGGCCCGATCGTGCGAAACCCTTTCGATACGTTATCCAGGACAGGTGCTGATAGCGCCCGGCAATTTGACCGACAGCCAGACCGTGCGCGAGATCGGCGAACACATCACTCGACATTGGGGCGCGCTGGATCAGGTGATCCTCAATGCAGGTACCGCTGAGTACGTTGACGGACAGCCCGCCGATCACACATTGATCGAGCATATCGTGCGCAGCAACCTGCTGGCCGCCAGCTTCTGCATCGAAGTGGCGATGCCCTTGTTGCGCGCCGGGATCGAACCTCATCTGGTGGGTATTGCCAGCCCGGCGACTTACGTGCCGCCTTCGCAAATCGAAGCGGGGGGAAACGGAATGCGTCATCTGTTCGAATCGGCTCGCACAGCACTGTCCGGCGCAGGTATCGACGTGACCTTGGTACACCCTGGCTTCGATGGCCCATCGCCGGGGACCGACGATTGTTTCCCAGCCCCGACTCACTGGTCGCCGGAAGAAGCGGCGCGGCATGTGCTGAATCAATTGGTCGACCGCCCCCGGGAAGTTGCGCTCCCCATCGCGTCCATGACCGCGCTCTGGCCCTTGCCTTCCTGCACCGAAACCCTACTGGCCGACATCGACGCGGGCTTGGCAAAAAACGGCTATCCGATCAAGGGACGCCCCTGAGCCGCCGATTGCCTTACACTGCGCGCCATGAAAACCATCCCCCTCCATGAAGTCCCGACACCGGCCGTCACGTGCTCGACGTGCGCGGCGTGCTGCTGCCAACTGGAAGTGATGCTGATCACCGACACCGGAGTCCCGGAGCGATTTATCGACACGGACGATTGGGGCGGGGAAGTGATGCTGCGGCTTGACGACGGGTGGTGCGCAGCACTGGATCGCGACAGCATGATGTGCACCATCTACGAAAAGCGCCCACTGATCTGCCGCGAGTTTGAAATGGGTGCACCGGAATGCCTGGAAGAACGCCAAGGCATTGCCACGGCGTATCGGTAGAAGATGCTCGGCTTTTGAGGGCATGCAGCGCTATTCACTCAGCAGGATGATAAACCTGTGGCGAGGGAGCTAGCTCCCGCTTGAGTGCGAAGCGCTCATAAAACAGGCTGCTGCGCAGCCAGCGGGAGCAAGCTCCCTCGCCACAATGAATCAAACAACCCTTAAGTGAGCAACATTGCCAAGGGTTCGAGCTTTACAACGGCATCGTGTAGTGCAGCGCGTAGCTTTCCACACCATCGTTGGTCGACTTGATACCCGCGTTGGAGTAGTGAGTGGCGCGAATGCCCACTTCATGTCCGCCATTGAAGCGCAGGCCGAACCCGATGCGATCTTCGAACTGAAAGGCCGTGCCAAGCTTGTTGTCTTCCACTTGGGTATTGGCGAACAACGCCACGCCGATACCCGCCTCAATGTAAGGCTTCACGTTCTGGCCGGAAAATTCATACACGAACACGGGCGAGAACGACAGGCTGTGGTTGCTGGATGCTTCGTCCCCGTCCCAATAGGTATAGGCGCCGCTCCAGTAGCCCGTCAGGCGACCGACATCACTTTGCAGCCAACTCTTGTCCCAGTCGAATTGCATGCCCAGGCGATAGGTCATGGTCGAGTCACTGGTCTGGCCAACCCCAAATTCCACACCCGCTGCCTGCGCAGTGTAAGTGTGCCCCATCAACGCAGCCGCAAACGCGGCAAAGCAGAATAAGCGCTTCATTAGAAACATCCTTTTCCGAACAGACTTAGTAGATTTTGTTACAAACACACAAAGCTATAGAAATCCGCGCTAAAACAGAAGTTCAGCAGAAATTACATAATTTTCACGTTTTTTTTACAGATCGAAGCTTCCCACAACGCCAGACGAATGCCATAGCGTTGGTAGGATTTTTCTTAGATGTGCCGGATCTGCACTCGTCCAGAAGTGCGTTTCGCTGGCCGGTCCTTCAGCCAACAGCCCACGCTCAATCAACAGGCGCTGAAGTTGCCGGGCCACCGCGGCACCCGTGTCGATGAGACTGATGTGCTCAGGCACCATCCGCGCGAGCAACGGCTTGAGGAATGGATAATGCGTGCACCCCAGGATCAGCGTATCGCAGCCGGCCGCCAGCAGAGGCTCGACGTACTGTTGTAGCAACTGATACAAGGCCGGGCTCTGCAGGTCACCCGTTTCGATCAGTTCCACCAGACCCGGACACGGCTGCGTGATGACCCGCACATCGGTGGCGAAACGGTCGAGCAACGCGGCGAATTTGGCGCTCTGCAAAGTGCCGGTGGTGGCCAACACGCCGACGATACCGCTGCGGGTCGCAGCGGCCGCAGGCTTGACCGCCGGCTCCATGCCAACGATGGGCCAATGGGGAAAATCACGGCGCAGATCGGCAACGGCAGCCACCGTTGCAGTGTTGCAGGCAACGACCAACGCCTTGGCGCCCTGGCCCAGTAGAAAGTCGGCAATGATCGCGCAGCGTTGTCGGATGTATTCCGGAGTTTTTTCGCCGTAGGGAATATGCCCACAGTCAGCCACATACAACAGCGATTCATTGGGCAGCAGTCGACGGATCTCCCCCAGCACCGACAGCCCGCCGACACCCGAGTCGAGCACACCGACCGGCGCTTCACTCATGTGGCTCACCGCAGACGCTGCACCCCGGGTCACGCTTGACCCGCAGTTCACGGAATCGCGTCCCCAAGGCATCGATCAACAGCAGGCGCCCCACCAGCGGCTCACCGAAACCGACCAGCAACTTCAAGGCTTCAAGGGCTTGCAGACTGCCCACCAACCCCACCAGCGGCCCGATCACACCGGCTTCGCTACAGGTCAGTTCGGCTTCGCTGCCGTGACCGTAGAGGCAGTGATAACAAGGGCTTTCAGGGCGGCGCGGGTCGAACACCGACAATTGCCCTTCCAGGCGAATCGCCGCGCCGCTGACCAGTGGCTTACCCGCTGCGACACAGGCCGCGTTCACCGCTTCGCGGGTCGAGAAGTTGTCCGAGCAGTCGAGCACCACATCCACCGCCCCGACCGCCGCGGCCAGGCTGTCTTCGTCCATGGCCGCTCGATGAGGCACCAGCCGAACCTCGGGATTGATCGCCCCCAGCCGCCGCATGGCCGAATCGATCTTGCTCAGGCCGACGCTGTCGGTGTCGTGGATGATCTGGCGTTGCAGGTTGGTCAGGTCGACGCTGTCGAAATCCGCCAGGTGCATCTCGCCCACGCCAGCAGCGGCCAGGTACAACGCCACCGGGGCGCCGAGCCCGCCGAGCCCGATGATCAGCACCCGGCTTTGCTTGAGACACAACTGGCCGTCGATGTCGACGTGCTGCAACAGAATCTGCCGGCTGTAGCGCAACAGCTCCTGATCATTCAGCACGGCAGGCACCCCAAGCTGATGCGTTCATGAGCGCCGAGGTCCTTGCGGCTGTGGACTTGCGTGAAGCCTTGGGCGCTCAACAAACCGCGCACCGCCTCGGCCTGGTCGTAGCCGTGCTCGAGCATCAACCAGCCACCCGGCTCGAGGTGCGCCGGGGCCTGGGCCACGATCTGGCGCAGGTCATCGAGCCCGTCCGGCCCGGCCACCAAGGCGCTGGCCGGCTCGAAACGCACGTCGCCCTCGACCAGGTGCGGATCGCTGGCCGCGATGTACGGCGGGTTGCTAATGATCAACTGGAAACGTTCGTCTTCCAGGGCACTGAACCAGTGGCTGCTCAGTACCGTGACGTTGCGCAGGTCCAGGCGCTGGCGATTGCGCTCGGCCAGGGCCACGGCCTCCAGCACTCGGTCGACCGCCGTGACGCTCCAGGCCGGGCGCTCGCTGGCCAACGCCAGGGCAATCGCGCCACTGCCGGTGCCCAGGTCCAGGACCCGGGCCGGCGTCGCCGGCAACAAGGCCAGTGCGGTTTCCACCAGCAGCTCGGTATCCGGACGCGGGATCAGCGTATGGGGTGCGACTTCCAGATCGAGTTTCCAGAAGCCTTGTTGCCCGAGAATGTAGGCCACCGGCTCGCCGGAACGCCGCCGCCGCAGGTATTCGGAGAACAGCAGTGCCGCCTCGCTGGGCACGATCCGCTCGGGCCAGGTGTGCAGGAAGCTGCGGGACTTGCCCAGGGCTGCGGCCAGCAACAACTCGGCGTCCAACCGTGGCGTGGGCGAATCCGGCAGCTCGGCGGCGCGTAACAGACTGGCGATGATGGTCATTTATTCACCTGTGCTCACTCGCCAATCGCCGCCAACTGGTCGGCCTGGTATTCGGCCAGCAACGGCTCGATCACCGCATCGACGCCACCGGCAAGGATCTCGTCCAGGGAATACAGGGTCAGGTTGACGCGATGGTCGGTGACCCGGCCCTGGGCGAAGTTGTAGGTACGGATCCGCTCGGAACGATCGCCCGAGCCCACCAGCAACTTGCGTTCGCTGGCGATGGCATTGGCGGCGGCGCTGGTCTGCTGGTCGTTGAGCTTGGCCGACAACCAGGCCATGGCCCGCGCGCGGTTCTTGTGCTGGGAACGTTCTTCCTGGCACTCGACCACGATGCCCGAGGGCAAGTGCGTGATACGGATCGCCGAGTCGGTCTTGTTGACGTGCTGGCCGCCCGCGCCGGAAGAACGGTAAGTGTCGACCCGCAGGTCCGCCGGGTTGATCTCGATGGCTTCCTGCTCGTCCGGCTCGGGCAATACCGCCACGGTACAGGCCGAGGTGTGGATACGCCCCTGGGATTCGGTGGCCGGCACGCGTTGCACACGGTGGGCGCCGGATTCGAATTTCAGCTTGCCATAGACATTGTCGCCTTCGACCCGGGCGATGACTTCTTTATAGCCGCCATGTTCGCCCTCGTTCTCCGAGAGAATTTCCACCCGCCAACCGCGACGCTCGGCGTAGCGCGAATACATGCGGAACAGGTCGCCGGAAAAAATCGCCGCCTCGTCGCCGCCGGTGCCGGCACGAATTTCAAGGAACACGTTGCGCCCGTCGTTCGGGTCCTTGGGCAGCAGCATGCGTTGCAAGCTGCTTTCCAGTTCAACCAGTTGCTCCTTGGCTTCGCGGACTTCCTCCACGGCCATTTCGCGCATGTCCGGGTCGCTGTCCTTGAGCAGCGCCTGGGCGCCTTCGAGATCGCCCTGCACTTTAAGCAACTGTTTATAGGTGACGACAATCGGCTCGACTTCCGCGTATTCCTTGGAATAGGTGCGGAATTTGTTCTGGTCGGAAATGACTTCGCCGTCGCCCAGCAAGGCGGTCAGTTCTTCGAAACGGTCCTGGAGGATGTCCAGTTTGTTGAGCAGTGACGCTTTCATTGCGGTTTTTTATCCGAAAAGCTATCCGGTGAGCCCTCACCGAGGGCAAAGAGTTCCTGGGCCATGGCCAGCGCATCGAGGCGGCCCTCGGCGGTCAGTTTCTTGAGCTGGACACTGGGAGCGTGGAGCAATTTGTTGGTCAGGCCGCGAGCCAGTTGCACCAGCACCTCTTCGGCGCTGCCGCCATTGGCCAGCAGGCGCTGGGCCTTTTGCAGCTCCTCGTCGCGCAGGCGTTCGCTCTGTTGACGATACGCCTTGAGCACATCCACCGCAGCCAGCTCGCGCAGGCGGACCATGAAGTCCTCGGCGCCAACGCTGATCATCTCCTCCGCCGCCTGGGCCGCGCCCTGCCGGCTCTTGAGGTTCTCGGCGACCACCTCGTGCAAGTCGTCGACGCTGTAGAGGTAAACGTCGTCCAACTCGCCGACTTCCGGCTCGATGTCCCGGGGAACGGCGATGTCCACCATGAAAATCGGCTTGTGCTTGCGCAGCTTCAGGGCACTTTCCACGGCGCCCTTGCCAAGAATCGGCAACTGGCTGGCGGTGGAACTGATGACAATGTCGCTGTGCACCAGCTCGGCGGGAATGTCCGACAGCAGCACCGCATGGGCACCGAACTGTTCGGCCAGGGTACTGGCCCGCTCCAGGGTGCGGTTGGCAACGACAATGCGTTTCACACCCAGGTCGTGAAGATGGCGGGCGACCAGGGTGATGGTCTCGCCGGCGCCGATCAGTAGCGCCTGGCTGCGTTGCAGATCACTGAAGATCTGTTTCGCCAGGCTGACCGCGGCAAATGCCACGGACACCGGGTTCTCGCCGATGGCGGTGTCGGTGCGCACCTGCTTGGCGGCGTTGAACGTCGCCTGGAACAAGCGCCCCAGCAGCGGGCCGACGGTGCCGGCCTCGCGGGCCACGGCGTAGGCCGACTTCATCTGGCCGAGAATCTGCGGTTCGCCCAGCACCAGCGAGTCCAGCCCCGAGGCTACGCGCATCATGTGACGAACGGCCGCATCGTCTTCGTGCACATAGGCACTGGCACGCAGCTCTTCAAGGCTCAGATCATGGTATTCGGCCAACCAGCGCAACACTGAATCGGACGAAACGTGATCCTGTTCTATATAGAGCTCGCTGCGATTGCAGGTGGAGAGGATCGCAGCTTCGCGGCTGTCGGTCAGTCGGCAGAGCTGCTGCAAGGCCTCGACCAGCTGCTCAGGCGTAAAGGCCACGCGCTCGCGGACGTCTACTGAAGCAGTCTTGTGGTTGATACCGAGTGCAAGGAAGGCCATTCAAGGTCGCTGATGGTGACGAGAAGCCGGCAATTGTCCTACTTCGTCAGATCCAGAACAACTACTCCATCTCTATCGCCCGGCCCTGGAGGGTAAATCGACGGGGCGGTTATGCTTGCCCCAAGGCTTGTGTCATGATGATCCGACCGCAGGTTAGTCGTCCTCTTCCTATATGAATAGATCTTCCGCGTTGCTCCTCGCCCTCGCCGTGCTCAGCGGCTGCCAGTCCATGGCCCCCGTTTCGACGGACGGTACGCCGCCCGTCGAAGACAGCGTGCAGGCCCCTGAAAAACCCAAGGTCTACGGCTCCTTCAGCGAAGAAACCATCTTCAGCCTGTTGAGCGCCGAACTGGCTGGCCAGCGCAATCGCTTCGACATTGCGCTGGACAACTACGTGACCCAGGCCATCAACACCCAGGACCCGGGCATCTCCGAGCGGGCATTTCGCATTGCCGAATACCTGGGCGCCGACCAACCCGCGCTCGATACGGCGCTGATCTGGGCCAGGAACGCCCCGGACGACCTCGAAGCGCAGCGCGCCGCCGCCGTGCAACTGGCCCGGGCCGGGCGCTACGACGACTCCATGGTGTATATGGAGAAGGTCCTGCTGGGCAAGGGCGACACTCATTTCGATTTCCTGGCGCTGTCCGCCGCCGACACCGACCAGGAAACCCGCAACGGCCTGATGAAAAGCTTCGATCGCCTGTTGCAGCGCCACCCGAACAACGGCCAGCTGATTTTCGGCAAGGCCCTGCTGTTGCAACAGGACGGTGACGCCCAGGGCGCCCTCACCCTGCTGGAAGACAACCCGCCGGAAGCCGGCGAAGTGGCGCCGATCCTGTTACGGGCACGCCTGCTGCAAGGCTTGAACCGTGGCGACGAAGCGCTGCCGCTGCTGCAAAAAAGCATCAAGAAGTATCCGGACGACAAGCGCCTGCGCCTCACCTACGCCCGCATGCTGGTGGAAAACAACCGCATGGACGACGCCAAGGTGGAGTTCTCCAGCCTGGTCCAGCAATACCCGGAAGACGACGAGTTGCGCTATTCCCTGGCGCTGGTCTGCCTGGAAGCCAAGGCCTGGGAAGAGGCCAAGGGTTATCTGGAAGACCTGATCGCCCGGGAAAGCCATGTCGACTCGGCCCACCTGAACCTGGGTCGCATCGCCGAGGAACGCAACGACCCCGAGAGCGCACTGATCGAGTACGCCCAGGTCGGCCCGGGCAACGATTATCTGCCGGCGCAGTTGCGCCAGGCCGATATCCTGATCAGCAATGGCAAGACTGCCGATGCCCAGAGCCGCCTCGCCGTACAACGTGATTCCCAACCGGACTACGGCATCCAGCTGTTCCTGATCGAAGCCGAAACCCTGTCGGCCAACAATCAGGGCGACAAGGCCTGGAGCGTGCTGCAACAAGCCTTGAAGCAATACCCGGACGATCTGAACCTGTTGTATACCCGCGCCATGCTGGCGGAAAAACGCAATGACCTGGCCCAGATGGAAAGAGACCTGCGCCTGATCATCCAGCGCGATCCGGACAACGCCATGGCCCTCAACGCCCTGGGCTATACGTTGTCGGATCGCACTACCCGCTACGACGAGGCCAAGCTGCTGATCGAACAGGCCCACCAGATCAATCCGGAAGACCCGGCGGTACTCGACAGCCTGGGCTGGGTGAATTACCGCCTGGGCAATCTCGACGAAGCCGAACGCCTGTTGCGCCAGGCCCTGGAGCGCTTTCCCGACCAGGAAGTCGCCGCTCACCTGGGCGAGGTCCTGTGGGCCAACGGCAAACAACGCGAAGCCCGGCAGATCTGGAGCCGATTCCTCAAGGATCAGCCCGACAGCCCTATCTTGCGCAGCACCATCAAACGCCTGACCGGATCCGAGACTCTTTAAGATTATGTTTTTGCGCCATCTCATCGTTTTCAGCTTCATTGCCCTGCTCGCCGGTTGCGCGGGCTTCGGCGCCCGTGAATCCGTCCAAGGCCAGGGCAACCAGGCCCAGTGGCGCGAGCACAAGCAGCAACTGAGCGGCCTGGACGGCTGGCAGATCGACGGCAAGATCGGCATCCGCGCCCCGAAAGACTCGGGCAGTGGCACGCTGTTCTGGCTGCAACGCCAGGACTACTACGATATTCGCCTGTCGGGTCCGCTGGGTCGTGGTGCGGCCCGCCTGACCGGCCGGCCGGGCCAGGTTTCGCTGGAAGTCGCCAACCAGGGGCGCTACGAGGCGCCCAGCCCCGAAGCGCTGCTGGAAGAACAGCTGGGCTGGAAACTGCCGGTTTCCCACCTGACCTGGTGGGTTCGTGGACTGCCGGCACCGGACAGTAAAAGTCGTCTGACCCTCGACGCCGACAGCCGCCTGTCCAATCTGGAACAGGACGATTGGCAGATCGAATACCTCAGCTATGCCCAGCAGAACGGCTACTGGCTGCCTGAACGCATCAAGCTGCACGGCAGCAACCTCGACGTCACGCTGGTGATCAAGCAATGGCAGCCGCGCAAGCTGGGGCAATGACATGACCGCTGCACGCCTGATCCTGCCCTCCCCGGCCAAGCTCAACCTGATGCTGCACATCCTTGGACGCCGCCCGGACGGTTACCACGAGTTGCAGACTATTTTTCAGTTCCTGGACTACGGCGACGAGATCACCTTTGCCGTGCGCGACGACGGCGTGATTCGCCTGCACACTGAATTCGAAGGCGTCCCCCACGACAGCAACCTGATCGTCAAGGCCGCACGAAAACTCCAGGCGCAATCCGGTTGCGCGCTAGGCATCGATATCTGGATCGAAAAAATCCTGCCCATGGGCGGTGGCATCGGTGGCGGCAGCTCGAATGCCGCGACGACTTTACTGGGCCTCAATCACTTGTGGCAGTTGGACTGGGACATCGATCGCCTCGCGGCGCTGGGCCTTTCGCTGGGCGCCGACGTGCCGGTTTTCGTGCGTGGCCACGCCGCTTTTGCCGAAGGCGTTGGGGAAAAACTCACCCCGGTGGAACCCGAGGAACCCTGGTACGTGGTGCTGGTGCCGCAAGTCTCTGTAAGTACAGCAGAAATTTTTTCAGATCCACTGTTGACACGTAACTCTCCTCCCATTAAAGTGCGCCCCGTTCCCAAGGGAAACAGTCGAAATGACTGCTTACCGGTGGTAGCAAGGCGTTACCCAGATGTACGTAACGCATTGAATTTGTTAGGTAAATTTACCGAAGCAAAACTCACCGGAACTGGAAGTTGTGTGTTTGGGGGCTTCCCAAGCAAAGCTGAAGCTGATAAAGTCTCGGCCCTTCTGACAGAGACCCTTACAGGGTTTGTAGCAAAGGGAAGCAACGTTTCGATGTTGCATCGCAAGCTGCAAGACCTGCTCTAAAAGGAATCGAGTGCTGGGCACTCGCAGCAATAGATACAGGGGCGTCGCCAAGCGGTAAGGCAGCAGGTTTTGATCCTGCCATGCGTTGGTTCGAATCCAGCCGCCCCTGCCATTTTCCTATACTCATCCAGGTATACCCTCAGCCTTCAGGTACTGCGCGTGTCCAAGATGATGGTCTTTACGGGGAACGCTAACCCCGATCTGGCTCGGCGTGTCGTACGTCAGCTGCATATCCCTCTCGGTGACATTTCTGTCGGTAAGTTTTCCGACGGCGAAATCACTGCCGAGATCAATGAAAACGTTCGCGGTAAAGACGTCTTCATTATTCAGCCGACTTGCGCTCCGACCAACGATAACCTGATGGAACTCGTCGTGATGGCTGATGCCTTCCGTCGCTCCTCGGCTACTCGTATCACTGCTGTTATTCCTTACTTTGGTTATGCCCGTCAGGATCGCCGTCCGCGTTCCGCACGTGTGGCAATCAGCGCGAAAGTCGTGGCTGATATGCTGACCGTAGTCGGCATCGACCGTGTTCTCACGGTTGATTTGCATGCTGACCAGATCCAAGGTTTCTTCGATATCCCCGTGGATAACATCTACGGCTCCCCGGTCCTGGTGGATGATATTGAAGATCAGCGCTTCGAAAACCTGATGATCGTGTCCCCGGACATTGGCGGCGTCGTGCGTGCACGGGCTGTTGCCAAATCCCTGGGCGTGGATCTGGGTATCATCGACAAACGCCGTGAGAAAGCCAATCACTCCGAAGTGATGCATATCATCGGCGACGTCGAAGGGCGCACCTGTATCCTGGTCGATGACATGGTCGATACCGCCGGCACCCTGTGCCACGCGGCCAAGGCCCTGAAAGAGCATGGCGCTGCCAAGGTCTTTGCCTACTGCACACACCCTGTGCTGTCGGGTCGAGCGATCGAGAACATTGAAAATTCCGTGCTGGACGAGCTGGTGGTGACCAACACCATCCCGCTGTCCGCTGCAGCACAAGCCTGTGCGCGTATCCGCCAACTGGATATCGCACCGGTAGTTGCCGAAGCGGTTCGCCGCATCAGCAATGAAGAATCGATCAGTGCGATGTTCCGTTAAGGGCCCTGCCCTTTCCAGAAGATCTCGTTGACGAAAAGCGCCCCGCCCCAACACTCATGTTGGGGCGGGGCTTTTTTGCCCATACCGCTTTGGCGTCGGTCGCAGACGTCATTCGGAAATGGCTATTTTGGAGATACAACATGAACGATTTTACTCTGAATGCTGAAGTGCGTTCCGACCTGGGGAAAGGTGCGAGCCGCCGCCTGCGTCGTCTCGCAAGCCTGGTTCCAGCTGTAGTCTACGGTGGCGACAAAGCCCCTGAGTCCATCAGCATGCTGGCCAAAGAAGTTGCCAAACTGCTCGAAAACGAAGCGGCCTACAGCCACATCATCGAGCTGAACGTTGGCGGCACCAAGCAAAACGTCGTGATCAAAGCCCTGCAGCGTCACCCGGCCAAAGGCCACGTGATGCACGCTGACTTCGTCCGCGTTGTTGCCGGTCAGAAGCTGACTGCTGTTGTTCCAGTGCACTTCATCAACGAAGCTGCCCCGGTCAAGAAAGGCGGCGAAATCTCGCACGTGACTTCGGAAATCGAAGTGTCCTGCCTGCCGAAAGACCTGCCTGAATTCATCGAAGTCGACCTGGCTGACGCCGAAGTCGGCACGATCATTCACCTGTCCGACCTCAAGGCCCCTAAAGGCGTTGAGTTTGTTGCTCTGGCACACGGCGATGACAAGGCTGTTGCCAACGTCCACGCTCCACGTGTTGCTCCAGAAGCCACTGAAGAAGGCGCTGCAGAGTAATTTCACTCTGTCGCCGGAGTGACCGGAAACATCGCGGACTGGAACGTAGCGAGACAGCGGGCGAGAACGCGAAGTTTACTTAACGGTAGATCCGCCATTTTCGTCCACTGTCGCAACAACGCCTGATTGCGACATTGTTATCCACACTCCAGGAAGGGCCCCTATCGTGACTGCCATTAAACTGATCGTTGGCTTGGGAAATCCAGGCGCTGAATACGAACAGACCCGGCATAACGCAGGGGCCCTTTTTGTTGAGCGCATCGCGCACGCCCAAGGCGTCAGCCTGGCCGCCGATCGCAAGTATTTCGGCCTGACCGGGCGCTTCTCGCACCAGGGTCAGGATGTTCGCCTGTTGATTCCCACCACCTACATGAACCGCAGCGGCCAGGCCGTGGCGGCATTGGCCGGTTTCTTCCGCATCAAGCCTGAAGAAATCCTGGTGGCCCACGACGAACTCGACCTGCCTCCGGGCGTTGCCAAGCTCAAGCAGGGCGGCGGCCATGGCGGTCACAACGGGTTGCGCGACATCATCGCGCAACTGGGTAATCAGAATACCTTTCACCGCCTGCGGCTCGGCATCGGCCACCCAGGCGTTGCCAGTATGGTTTCTAACTTTGTCCTGGGTCGTGCGCCTCGCGCCGAACAGGAAAAACTCGATGCCAGCATCGACTTTGCCCTCGGCGTGCTGCCGGATATCCTCGCCGGTGAATGGAACCGCGCGATGAAAAACCTGCACAGCCAGAAGGCCTGACACTTATCCGAGGGGAAACACCATGGGATTCAATTGCGGCATCGTCGGCCTGCCTAACGTCGGCAAGTCCACCCTGTTCAACGCCCTGACCAAATCCGGTATCGCGGCCGAGAACTTCCCCTTCTGCACCATCGAGCCGAACAGCGGCATCGTGCCGATGCCCGATCCGCGCCTGGAAGCCTTGGCCGCCATCGTCAACCCCAAGCGCATCCTGCCGACCACTATGGAATTCGTCGACATCGCAGGCTTGGTGGCTGGTGCGTCGAAAGGCGAAGGCTTGGGCAACAAGTTCTTGGCCAACATCCGTGAAACCGATGCCATCGCCCACGTCGTGCGCTGCTTCGAAGACGAGAACGTGATTCACGTCTCCAACAGCGTCGACCCGAAACGCGACATCGAAATCATCGATCTGGAACTGATTTTCGCCGACCTCGACAGCTGTGAAAAACAGCTGCAGAAAGTGGCCCGCAACGCTAAGGGTGGCGACAAGGACGCGGTCGTTCAGAAAGGCCTGCTGGAGCAGTTGATCGCCCACTTCACCGAAGGCAAGCCTGCGCGCAGCCTGATGAAGAACATGAGCACCGACGAGAAGCTGGTGATCAAGGGTTTCCACCTGCTGACCACCAAGCCGGTCATGTACATCGCCAACGTCGCTGAAGACGGTTTCGAGAACAACCCGCACCTGGACGTGGTCAAGGCCATCGCCGAAGAAGAAGGCGCCATGGTCGTGCCGGTCTGCAACAAGATCGAAGCGGAAATCGCCGAGCTGGACGATGGCGAAGAGAAGGACATGTTCCTCGAGGCCCTGGGCCTGGAAGAACCTGGCCTGAACCGCGTGATCCGCGCGGGCTACGAGATGCTCCACTTGCAGACCTACTTCACCGCCGGTGTCGAAGAAGTCCGCGCCTGGACCGTCCGCGTCGGTGCCACCGCGCCGCAAGCCGCTGGCGTGATCCACACTGACTTCGAAAAAGGTTTCATCCGTGCTGAAGTTATCGCCTATGGGGATTTCATTCAGTACAAGGGCGAAGCGGGCGCCAAGGAAGCGGGTAAATGGCGTTTGGAAGGCAAGGAATACATCGTCAAGGATGGCGACGTTATGCATTTCCGCTTCAACGTCTGACGCTTTTTCATATCAGGTCATTGGGGGCGATCAACGTCCTCAGACCCCATCGCGTGGCAGCTACTCGCTGCCACGCGACCGTCTGGAGCTGACGTCAGGTCAATAAATGCCCTGGATCGGCCTCGGGCGCTACCCCGATCAGCCCTATCTCGGCGTCGGGCGCAAAGATCATGTCATCCTCATCAAGGCTTTCTCGCCAATCCCCAGCAAGCGCGACCTGGAATCCGTGGCCTTGTGCGTCCGCTTCCACATCCCTCAGGTAAGTGCGGTACAGTTCGTTGTTGTAAACCATCTCCAGCGTAGTGCCCGTACCGTCTCCGAAGCCGGTATAACCCAGGGCCGATACATCGATCTTGTCGTCAACGGTAAAGCCTTCGATAAGGTCGGCAAAGCTTTGGCTGTCCGTACGATAGCTGTCCTCGGTAGAGAGATAGCGGAACACGTCGGCGTTTTCACGGTTATCTGTCCACAACGAAATGTCGGTTCTATCGCCGCCGTTGAGACGGTCTGCGCCCGCGCCACCGATGATGACATCAGCACCAGCACCGCCGTTGATACGGTCATTGCCATCCAGGCCGTAGATGATTTCCGACAAGGCAGAACCGGTAATCGTATTTTTACCAGACGTCCCCTCGACAGTGGGCGCGGTGAACACCAAGTGTGTGTTGTCCAACTGCCCCGACAAGTCGCCGTCCAAGGTCAGTTCAAACCGTTGCCCGGAGGCATCCGCATCGTAGTTCTTGAGGTAGGTGCGGGTGCCATCTGCGCTCGCCATGACAGCCAAGGTGCCGCCATGGCCATCGCCAATGCCGGTGAAGCCCAGGCCTATCAGGTCGATGCGGTCCTGTGAGACGTCGAAGTCCACGACCCGGTCGCTGTTGTTTTGCGTAGCCGTGCGGAAACTGTCGCTCAGCTCGGTGTAGCGGAAAATGTCAGCGCCAGCGCCGCCCTGCAGAACGTCGCGTCCGCCGTTGCCTTGGAGCACATCATCACCCGCCAAGCCGTGGATGATTTCGCCGGCATCGCCCCCCTGCAGGATTTCTTCGCCGGCGTATCCGTCCACATGAAGCTTGCCGTCCTGGCTGCCGAAGCCGGTATCCACACTGCCATCCGCGTTCAAACGGATGATGCTGAAATCCCCATTGTTCGTGCCCGCGGCGAGGATCTTGCCATCGCCTTGTACCGTCAAAGCGACAGGCGTGTCGGCCTCGAACGTCATCCTACCATCGGAGCCGAAGCTGGTATCGAAGGAGCCATCAGCATTAAGCCGCGCGACAGTAACCAAAGTATCGCCTTCGCCATGGCCCATCACGATGATCTTGCCGTCAGCCTGCACGGTGACGACTGAGTCTTCGCCAAAACCCGTGGCAGCGCTCAGGGAGAGGACACCGTCATCACCGAAACGGGTATCCAGCTGACCGTCGGGGTTGAAGCGCTGCAGGGTGTACGTCGGATCACCAACGCCGGCGGCATTGTATGCAGCCCCGACCACAACACTTCCATCTGCCTGCACCGCAGTAGATATCCCTCCGTTGTAGTAAGCGTCTTCGGGAATCTTGACAGTCAGCACGCCATTGTCGCCAAAACCTTCGACGAAAGTGCCGTCATTGCCGATCCTTGTCACTGTGGCCTGGTCAAATCCACGGGCGCTGATCTGGAATGTGCCATCCGCATTCGCCGTCAGGTCGATGTCCTTGAAGTCATGGCCGATGTCGACCGTAACAGCACCATTTTGGCCAAAGCTGGCATCGCGTGTCCCGTCGCTGTTGAAGCGCTCCACCTGTACGCCGGTGTTCAACGCAACGGCGACTAGCACCTTGCCATCGGGCTGCACCGCCGTCAGCTCGTAGCGCGACGCCGGGGCTATGGCAACAGGTACGATGTCAATGCCACCTTCATGGAAGCTGGTGTCCAGGCTACCATCGGCGTTTAGCCGGACAACGGAATGGTTCTGTTCGTAACCGTAGCTTTCCTCGCCTGGCGCGCCGGGGTATCCCCAAGCCAGGTACTCGGTATAGCCTCCAACCAATATCTTGCCGTCCGGTTGGATAATGATGCTCTGGTTATCATCGAACTGGCCGGTGAGGTCGACCTGGACAGTGCCCGGGCCAGTTATCACGGTATGGGTATTTGCCATCGTGCTATCGCTGGTTGCCATGGGTTAATCCTTTAACGGGTGTTGGATTCGTCACTCTAGTAGAGCAGTAAAGATTTGCACGCCGCCCCAGCGTTGGCATGAGCGGAGTTCGACCAGTGGTTTGTTGAAGCCGACGAGAAGGGACACTTCCGCTTTAACGTCTAACTTGCACGTGGTGTTGCGGGGGATGAGGTGTATATCCGTTATTTAGGTAACGGCTACTTATGGTTCCGCTCTTACAGCGGGTCACTTTCGAAAAGCGCGAAAGTAACCAAAGCGCTTCTGCCCCACCACTCGGTGCCTCGCTAGGGCTCGGCATGCCCTCACTCCGGCATTGCTCCGTGGGCCGCCGCGAAGGGCCATCCATGGCCCAGCGCGGCTATCCCGGCATCCATGCCGGGATGCCCACTCCACAACGCCTGCGTTCGGCCAGCGTGGTTAACGGGGCGCCCGAGATCAACGTCCACCGCGAGGCGGCCTTATAGCCGACCTGGCTCTGGATGGGACCGCGTTTCTCCTGTGGGAGCGGGCTTGCTCGCGAAGACGGTGTGTCAGTTTGCGATGATGTTGGATGGGGCGGCCTCTTCGCGAGCAAGCCCGCTCCCACAGGTTTTGCGGTGCACATGAATCTTGTGTCTGCTGAAGATCAAATGTGGGAGCGGGCTTGCTCGCGAAAGCGGTGGCTCAGTCACATAGATACTGGATACACGGCTCTTGCTTTGCTTTGCTTTGCTTTGGATCTTAATCTTGATCTTGATCTTGATCTTGATCTTGATCTTGATCTTGATCTTGACGCCCCGTTAAACCACGCTGGCCGAACGCAGGCATTGCGCAGTGGGCACCTCGGCATGGATGCCGAGGTAGCCGCGCTGGGCCATGGATGGCCCTTCGCGGCGGCCCACGGAGCAATGCCGGAGTGAGGGCACACCGAGCCTTAGCGAGGTGCCGAGTGGTGGGGCAGAAGCGTTTTGGTTACTTTTGACTGGGCCGGCTTCCGGGCTCTTCAAAAGTGACCCGCTGTAAGAGCGGAACCATAATTAGCCGTTACCTAGATAACGGATATACACACAAGATCATCAACAACACGAAAAAAAGCCCCGAAAGTCACCGGCCTTTGAAAATCACACCACTCATATACTGATTCAAATCGCGAAACTCCCTAACCCCCCAATCAAACGGCACCAACTTCACACCATTCTCTTTCAACGTCCTGGGAATCAAGCCCCCATTGGGCCGAAGTATTACCGACGACACAATAACCCCCGGATAAACCCTCAAGCGTTCCTTGAAAGCCGCAGTCGTAAGATCAGGCGTAGGAGGATTGCTCTTATGAGCCAAAGGCCCCGTCCCCTTGAGGTCCACCCCATGGCACATCACACATCGCTGCAAATAGATATTTTTCCCATTGGCATTATCCGCAAAGGACAGCGATGTTTGAATCAGCGACAAAATCCCTAGTGAAGCAATGACTGACATTCTCACTAGAACAGATAACCCATATAGATCGCCGCACCACCACCGGCCTGCAACCCAGCATTCACACCCGCCATGACCACCGCCCCCTTGGCCGAGCGCGCCAGTTGCCGGTTGACCGTGGTCGCCGCAATGAGCGAAGTCGCCGGGTTGGCGCTCAAGGCCACCGATAACGCCAGCAACTTGGGGTCGAGCCCGAACAGCAGGGCCGTGGCCGAACCGCCGACCACCAGGCCCACGCCCACTTCGGTATACATGCAAGGACCCGTGATGTCGTCGCTGGTCAGGTCGCGATTGACCAAGGCGTCGCTGACAAACACCTTGCCGGTGCTGGGAAACGCCTCCGCCGCACCGGCCGCAGCCACACCCTTACCCTTGATCTGGATATTGATCTTGCCGAAGCGCGGCAGCCTTGCGCCAAACCCGACACCCACGCCAACACCGCCATAACGGTAGCTGACGTCCTCGCCCTGGGGCGAACGCAGGATAATCGAGCCGCCGCTGCCGGCCACCATGACCACGGTCAGGCCGCCGCCGCTGGCGGTCTGGTACTGCCAGCGACTTTCATTGACCGGGAGAGGGATGTTGGAGCTCATACGTTCAAAGTCCTTTATGTGAATGAGCCGCACCGCGGCCGCGTTGACGGAAAGCTTTTAGCAAGCCGACAAGGGTGAATACCAAACCGATCAACCCCAACACCCCGGAGGTGCCCCACAGTGCGGCCGGAGCATCGACGATGGCGCTGCCAGCCGGCTGCTCGGGCAAGTAATGCACGCGCACCGGCTGGTCTTTCTGATAACCGAAGATGAAACCGCCCTGGGGGTAGGAGATTTTTTCACCGTTGACGGTGGTGAAGGCGATTTCAGGATGCGAACCACCGGCATTCAAATGGCTGACGATGCCATCGGCGGTCTGTGCCCGGGCGAGAAAGTCGCGACGGTCGAGGGTGAGGTTGACGGCAATGCCCAACAAGCCAACGCCAATCAGCGCAAAAAGCAGGCCCAGCAGTATCGTCCCTATGCGTGACGGGGTGTCGTTAGCCATAGCTTGTCCCGGTATTCATCCATGAAAGAAGGCGGTGAGAATAACAAAAAGCCAGGCTATGGCGTATCACTGGATTTGAATACAGGGCTACGGTGTCGGGTCAGCTTGAAATGATGCTGGAGATACCGACGCCTTCGCGAGCAAGCGCGTGAACACCACTGAACGTGTGGGAGCGAGCTTGCTCGCGATAGCGGCGGCTCAACTCACATAGATGTTCAAACCTCTCGCCCCTCTCAAGCCTTCCGGGCCCTCGGCAAGAAAATCGCCAACACCCCGAGCAACGGCAGGAACGAGCACAGCCAGTACACATACTCGATACCACGGATGTCCGCCAGGTGCCCCAGCAACGCGGCGCCAATCCCGCCGAAACCAAACATCAGCCCGAAGAACACGCCGGCGATCATCCCGACATTGCCCGGCACCAGTTCCTGGGCGTACACAACGATGGCGGAGAACGCCGAGGCCAGGACGAAACCGATGACCATGCTGAGGATGCTGGTCCACAGCAGGTCGACGTGGGGCAGGATCAGGGTGAACGGTGCCACGCCGAGGATCGAGAACCAGATCACCGCCTTGCGCCCGATCCTGTCGCCAATCGGCCCGCCAAAAAAGGTCCCCGCCGCCACCGCGCCGAGAAACAGGAACAGGTGCAACTGCGAAGAGGCCACCGAGAGGTCGAACTTCTCGATCAGGTAGAACGTGAAGTAGCTGGTAAAACTGGCCATGTAGAAATATTTGGAAAACACCAACAGCCCCAGCACCACCAGCGCACTCAAGACCCGGCCCTTGGACAGGCCATGAGTGGCCGCCTGGCCTTGCTTGAGCTTGAACAGGTTCAAGTGGTTGGCGTACCAGCGACTGATGCGGTACAGCACGTACAACGCAAACAGTGCGAACAACCCGAACCACGCAACATTACCTTGCCCATAGGGAATGATGATCGCCGCCGCCAGCAGCGGGCCGAACGCTGAGCCGGCGTTACCGCCCACTTGGAACGTCGATTGCGCCAGCCCGTAGCGGCCTCCCGAGGCCAGTCGCGCGACCCGCGACGCTTCCGGGTGGAAGGTCGACGAGCCAATGCCGATCAACGCAGCCGCCAACAGGATCAGGGCAAAACTGCCGACCATGGACATCATCACAATGCCGATCAGCGTGCACACCATCCCGGCCGGCAACAGCCACGGCTTGGGGTGCCGGTCGGTGTGATAGCCGACCCATGGCTGCAACAACGATGCGGTCAACTGGAACGTCAGGGTGATCAGGCCAACTTGGGTGAAGGTCAGGCCATAGCTGTCCTTGAGCATTGGATAGATCGACGGCAGCACCGCCTGGATCAAGTCATTGATCAAGTGCGCCAGCGCCACGGCGCCGATGATGCGCATGACCAACGGGCTGCTTTGCGCCGGAGCGGCAACGGCCGAGGTGTCGGCCTGGGTATTGCTGATAGCCATGGAGGTTTCCATACGACAGAGGGTGCACACGGGCAGGTGCGTCAATGTGCCATTTTTCGGTGCGACAAGGCTATCCCCTTAGCTAGCTATCGACCTTGAAAAATTGTCGAAATCCAAGGTGATAGCCCAACGCCATGGTCTGAATCTTGCCTTGTTAATGAGCTATAACGCGGCTCCTTACAAAGGGGACCGAGAATGGGAAGTTTCGCTACAGAGCTGGCCTACCGAGCCAATTTGGACAAACTTTCGAAGCCTTTTAAAAGGGCACCCGTTTTAGCACTGTGTAGAAACGCACAAAAACAGTGCAGGGGTGTTCAGGGGAGTATGGGCATGCAGGCTTTTCTATCACCAGGCATCAGGTTGTTGGGGCGTTTCGGATTCGCCCGCAAATTCCAATTACTGTTCCTGCTTTTTATCCTGCCGCTCATGGGCAGCCTGTGGCTCATCGGCCAGGATTATCGCGACAAACTCAGCCTGATTTCCGGGGAACGCGCCGGGGTACGCCAATTGCTGGCCCTGGATAACCTCGACAACCTGCTCACCGCCCAGCGCAACCGCGCCGCCCGGTGGCGTGCCACCGAGACCAATCGGCAGCCAACACCCGCGACGCTGGCCGCCATGGCGGCGTACGATGCAGTGCAACCGGCCCTCAACCAGGCCGCCAGTGACCTGGCCAATACCCTGCAAACCGAAGGGGCCGAAGCCGATACCCTCGCCCGCTACCAAATCCTGCAAACCAGCCTCAACGGCCTGGATTCGAAAAGCCTGGGCAGCGTGGGTTGGTGGCCGGATGGCTACGACCGCTTCACCGCGGCCCTTAGCGCCCTGCAGGCGTTGCGCGAACAGATGGTCATGGACAACCGCCTGACCCTCGCCTCCTGGCTGGAGACTTATCTGCTGACCCAGATTTCCACCCAGCAGACGCCGGACCTGATCGAACGGGTCGGCCGCCTCGCCAGCGTCGGCCAGGCCTCCGTCGTATCGGGCCAGTTCACCTTGCAGAGCCGCCTGCAACTGCGTGACCTGCGCAGCCGTATCGGCGACGCCCGGGATCAACTGGTCAAGACCGGAACATTGCTGGAAACCCGCCTGCCCAGCGATCTGCAGACTTGGGCCGGCCAATTCCAAGGTAGCCTCAAACATTTGGATGCCGGCCTCAAAGTGCTGGATGACGGCGTGTTCGGCGGCGCCATCAACCTGAAGCCGGAAGACTTCGAAAAACACATGGACGCCCTCCTCGCCGACCTGGCGACCCTGCGGCAACAATCGCTGGTGGCGTTGGATACGCGACTGGACCACTACCATGGCTCGGCGATTCGCCAGTTCATCCTGGTCGCGATGGTCCTCGGCTGCCTGCTGCTGGCCGCGCTGTATCTTTTTGTCTGCCTGCAAGCGTCGATCCGGCGTAGCGCCAGCGGTATCACCCTACTGGCCGAGGCTCTGCGCGACGGTAATCTCAGCCTGCAAGTGCCGGTGCAAGGGCGCGATGAACTGGCGGCCATCAGCACCGCCCTCAACGTCGCCGTGGTGCAGTTGCGCAACAGCCTGCTGGGTGTGGATCACGAGACGTTGCAGTTGAGCAACGCCGTGCGCACCCTCAATACACACTCCAGCGGCGCCCTGGGAGAGGTCGAGGCCCAGCAAATGCAAATCAGCCAGATCGCCGCCGCCGCGACGCAACTGGCCGCCACCTCCCAAGGTGTGGCAAAGAGCTGTGAACAAGCTTCCGACAGCGCCCAGCAGACCCGGCGCATCGCCGCCGACAGCAGCCGCGACAGCCAGCGCACCACAGCGAGCATCCAGCAGCTCAACCAGCGACTCAACGAAACCGCCGCCGCACTGGGGCGGGTCAGCGAACAAGGGCAACAGATCCAACTGGTGGTCGATACCATTCGTGGCGTCGCCGAGCAGACCAATCTCCTGGCCCTCAACGCCGCCATCGAAGCGGCTCGCGCCGGCGAACAGGGCCGTGGTTTCGCGGTGGTCGCCGATGAGGTGCGCAGCCTGTCGCAACGCACCCAGTCCTCCACGCAACAGATTGCCGGCACCGTCGACAGCCTGCGCGCCACGGTCAACGAAGCCGTCAGCCTGATGGAGGCCGCCTGCGGCCAAGCCCAGACCGACGCCCAAGCCGTCACCGGCCTCGGCGAACGGCTGGGCGAAATTGCCAACGCCGTGCAAAGCGTCACCGACACCCTGGCGCAAATCGCCACCGCCGTGGATGAACAAGCCAGCACCGCCGACGAAGTCAGCGGCAACATCCAGCAGGTCGACCAGGCGGCCATGCGCCTGCTCGAAGGCGCACGGGCCGTGAATGTGGCGGCCGATACCTTGAGCCAGGGAAGCCAGGCCTTGAGTGCCAACACAGGGAGATTTCAGCTCGGCTGACAGGGATTTGCAGCGACGATTGTTAAGCGGTTGAAAGCGCAGAGAAATATTTCAGATTTACGCTTGACACATCTTCGTTACCGGCGAATAATGCGCGCCACTTGGCTACATAGCTCAGTTGGTTAGAGCATAGCATTCATAATGCTGGGGTCCGGGGTTCAAGTCCCTGTGTAGCCACCAAGTCCTGTTCAAAGACGTTCCTGAATGTCTTTGAACAACAAGAAGCCCGCCTAGTGCGGGCTTTCTTGTGTCTGGCCCTCCAGATCTTCACCTCACCTGCTCTGTTTACCAGAGCAGGCCCAGCAGCGACGCCTTCACAGCAGCGGCAATCTTGTTCTGACAATCGAGCTTCTTGATCGAGTGATCAATATGGAAGTTCACGGTGCGTTGCGAAATGCCAAGAATCACCGCTATGTCATCCGAACTCTTGCCATCGGCCGTCCACTGGAGGATTTCCCTCTCTCGCTGCGACAACTGAGTTTGAGTCTGCTCCTGGGGAGAATTTGCGCGATGAATAAGACGCCCCATCCCCATGTGAGTGATGTGGCCTAACCACCACAGCGCCGCCTGCTTCTTTTTGAGTTCGCAGGGAGTGATGGTTTCACCGGATCGAGCAAACGTCACCAGCCCCTGCGATTTACAATCGGCAAGAGCCTGCCCCCACCCATCAGTCAGGCCATGACTCTGTGCGTCATCCCAGAATTCCGGCTCCTGTGTTTTCAGACACTCATCCCAAACGACAGGCTGCTGGCTTTTAAGGCATTTCGCGACATAGGGATCTATTTCCAGATAGCGCTTCGAAGCATAGGTACTCTTCCAGGCATCTGAATAATTACTAACGAGGAACAAACGTTGGCGGGTGAGCGGGAAGCGCTGGCGCGAGCCGTAAGCGACATACTCGAAACCCAGTTGATGGGAGACTGTGACTATTTTTTCAAATAACTGCGCAACACTGGACGCCCGCATGGCGTCGTCTAAAAGCTCGGCATAACAATCCGTCATCAGCCCCCCCTCTCCTTGGGTAATACTCATTGGCTTTGCAATGTTATCGGTTTTATAAACATTCGAACAGCTGTCAACTTTACGAGTTGCCGCTCCCATCGGACTGAGCTCTAATCCGCGCCGCTTCAGCTAGGGCAAGGACGACCGATGCAATACGTATATGGATGCTTCAAGACCATGGCGCCTCTCCAACTGCGCCGACTCGCACGCTATCGGTACGAGGTGTTCGTCGAACGCCTGGGCTGGCAATTGCAGACGACAGCCCGTTGTGAACTCGATCAGTTCGATCACGAAGGTGCTCACTACATCATGGCGGAACAGCCTGACGGCACGATCAAAGGCTGTGCCCGGCTCTTGCCGACTGTCTCCCCGTACCTGCTCAGCGAAGTCTTCTCCCCCCTGCTCGGCAAGCATGCGGCTCCCGCCCGAGCAGACGTCTGGGAGTTGTCACGGTTTGCCGCGCTGGACCTCGTCGACCCCGCCAACGACAAGCAAATGGGCGATGAATGTGCCATTGACCTTCTGAAGGCCACCATGCGCTACGCCAAGAGCTTCGGCGCGACGCGCCTCATCTCGGTGTCACCTATCGGCGTGGGACGACTGCTCAAACGCGGTGGCATTCGTTTCGAAATGATGGCTGAACCCAAAGTCCTCAATGATCGAACTCTGGTCGCTTGCAGCATGGCCGTTTAACTGTTCTTAACTCTCGAGATTCTCAATGAAAACCCTGGTAATTATTGCTCACCCTGATCTTGCTAGATCGCGCGTCAACGCCACGTGGAAAACCGCGCTGCTGACGCGAACCCCATTTCAGGTGAAGGACCTGGCCGAACAATATCCCGATGCTGTATTCGATATTGGCCGCGAACAAGCAGACCTGATCGAATGTGAACGGATTATTTTGCAATTCCCACTGTTCTGGTACTCGTGCCCTGCGTTGTTGAAAAAATGGATCGATGATGTCTTCACCCCCGGGTTCGCTTATGCTCGCGGGGGCGACAAACTCAAGGACAAGGAGTTGATGCTGTGTATTTCGGTGGGTGCTCCGGAAGATGGCTACCGTGCAACCGGCTTCAATAACTTCACGCTCGATGAGTTGCTGCGTCCATTCCAGCAGACCGCAAATTACGTCAAGGCTCGACTGGTCACGCCTTTTGTCTTCTATGAGTCGGTGTTTGCCAGCGATGCGCAAATCGACCAATGCACCGAGGACATGCTGGCTCACGTGACGCAAACCTGCGAACCGCCGAGCGTCGTCTATGAAAAGCTGTTGCTCAGCGCCGAAGCCATGAGCGTGGCCCTGATTTCATGAAGCATGGCGCAGCGAGTGGAGCTTTCCAGGCCACCAAAACCTTGCCCCATAAGGACAGCCTCTGCCGCCATCGTTTCGACAATGCATTCTATGCAGATTGCTTTAGCCGACAGACCGCCAGCGCGCCGTTTGACAGTGCGCTGTCCTGCTACCTGTCGATGACGGCGAAAGCCCCCGGCTGGGTAAATGGATTGTTGAGGTTGCGGGATCGAATGGTGGTCCCTTTAGGGATGAACCCGACTCACGGTTTTCGGGCGCAAGAGCTTGATTCGCCCATTGTGACGAAAGGTGACCGTCTGGATTTCTTCACCGTTGTGTCCATCAGTCCGCGAGAGCTTGAGCTCCAATTGGATGACCGCCATTTCACCGTATCGATCTCGATCTATCTGTCAGCGCATCCGCCGGCACAGAGGCTCTACATTACATCCATAGTGAACCCCGTTTCGCGCGTGGGGAAAGTCTACGTAAGTTTGATCACGCCCTTCCATCGGGCGGTTGTGAAGACCTTGCTCAACCGCTTGGGTTGACGCCAGCCAGCATAAGGACACGTATGAAGTTGTTAAACCACACCGATCGGTGGGTATCTGCCTGGGCGGGATTTATCCAACGATGGCCGAAATCAGCCATGACGGCTTGCCTATTGTTGACAATAAGCTTTGCCTTCGGCCTGGCTCAAATCAAGATAGCCACTAACTACAAAGTCTATTTTTCGGCGCATAACCCTGAAGTCCTGGCGTATGAAAACTTCCAATCAACTTATACAAAAGGCGATAACTTCTTTTTCGTCCTGATGCCAAAAGAAGGCAACATCTTCGCCAACAGGCCCTTGCAGCTCGCCGCCGAGCTGACCGAGCAAGCCTGGCAACTGCCCTACTCCACCCGAGTCGATTCGCTGACCAACTTTCAGCATAGTCGTGCCACCGGCGACGATCTGGAGGTTTCCAATCTGGTGAGCCAAGCCGGATCGTTGAGTGATTCACAACTGGCAGATCTGCGGACCGTGGCGATGGCCGAACCACTCCTTAGCGGCTTGCTGGTGAGTCAGGACGCCGGTGCGATGGCCATCAACGTGTCGCTTAAATATCCGGAACTCTCGCTTGATGAGGTCCCGCAGGCAGCCGCTGCGGCCAGAGCGATGGTTGAAAGACTCGGCGCTCGCTACCCCGACATAGACATCCTGGTGTCCGGCACTTCGATGCTCAATAACGCGTTTGCCGAAGCGGGCCTGTACGATTTACTTCACTTGACCCCTGCGATGTATTTGCTGCTCTTCGTTGCCATGTGGGTAATGAACAGATCCTTTATCCAGGCGGCGATGGTCATGAGCCTGGTGCTTTGCTCTTCGATCATTGCCATGGGTTATGCAGGATTTGCCGGAATCCTGATGTCCCCTATCTCGTTTTCCGCCCCCGTTATCGTGGCGACCATCTCCGTGGCCAACGCCAACCACTTACTGCTCGCGGCAAAAAACAATTTTTCCCGTGGCATGCAACTCAACGCCGCGATCCACAAAGCATTGGTCGATAACTTCTTTGCGATCACCGTAACAGCGCTTTCAACATTGCTGGGTTTTCTGGCCGTCAACTCATCGGAGTCGCCGCCGCTGCAACATTTGGGTCAGATCACGGCCGTTGGCATTGCCGCGGCCTGGGTGTTGTCGTTGACCTTGCTGCCGTCGCTCATGCGATGGGCCGGACTGACAGGAACGTCTGCGCAACTGGAAGGCACACCGCGGGTCGAGCGCGTAGCCGATGCGATCATTCGCCATCGCAAGAAGATCTGCGCGACGGTCCTGGTGTCGCTTTGCCTGCTGGCCGTCTGCATGTCTCAACTGCGCTTGAGCGATGACTGGTTCAAGTACGTCGAGCAAGGTAACAGCTTCCGCCAGCAGTCTGATCGGATCATGAAGCAGTTCGGCTTGTCGCCTGTCGAGTTTTCAATACCGGCCAATGGCACAGCGAGCATCAGCGACCCGACCTACCTGCAAAACCTCGATGAGTTCGTCACCTACTTGCGCGCCCAACCCCACGTCAGCCATGTCTATGCCGTCGCTGATGTGTTCAAGAGGCTCAACAAGAACATGAACGGTGACATGCAGGAAGCGTTGCGCCTGCCGACCGATAGCGAAACCGCGGCGCAGTTTCTGTTGCTGTATGAAATGTCCTTGCCTTATGGCCTGGATCTGAACGATCGCATCAATATCGACAAAACCGCCTCGCGGGTCACGGTCATGCTGGGCGATGTCACAACGGAACAGTCCCGAGCCTTCATCGAAAACGCTGAAAACTGGCTCAAGACCCATCACCCTTCTATGGCGAGTTCCGCTACCGGCTCCACCGTCATGGTTTCAATGATTGCCCAGCGCAACCTGGACAGCCTCGCGTCCAGCACGGTACTGGCTGTGCTGGCCATTTCCGTGGCCATTGCACTGCTGCTTCGCAGCCCGCTGATGGGGTTGATGTGCCTCGTATCCACAACGTTGCCCATCATGGCCGCTTTTGGCGTCTGGGCGCTGGTTGAAGGGACGGTAGGCTTCTCCATCGCAGCGGTCGCTTCAATTTCCATCGGGATCATTGTCGACGATACCGTCCACTTCCTCACCAAGTACACGCGGACGAAAGGCACCTACGGCTGCAGCAATGCCGAAGCGGCCAGACAGGCGTTCATTGCTGTGGGTCCGGCAATCATGGCCAATACAGCGGTCCTGATGCTGGGCTTCCTATCGCTGTTCTTTTCCACCTTCAAGCTCAACGTCGACATGGGGATGCTGACGTTCCTGGCCATTGGCCTGTCAATGGTGTCCACGTTTTTCTTCGTCACGCCCCTGCTCGCCATGCAGGGCCGTCAACAGTCCGTTCCCGAGGTATATGAACTTGCTTAAGCACTCACTCCCCTTCGCCCTGACGCTTGTATGCATGAGCCATTTCGCCGTGGCAGCAGCGCAAGACTCGAAAAGTGAACAAGGCCGTCTTATCGCCGTCGCCTACGACCAGAGCGATGCCGGTTTCAAAGACAGCCGGGTCAACATCAACATGGTGCTGCATAACGCGGCAGGTGAATCGATTTCCCGCTTGCTGGTGCTCAACACATTGGAGAAAAACTCCGCGGATTCGGGCGATAACACCCTGGTTGTTTTTTCCTCACCGGCCGATGTTCGCGGCACCGCACTGCTGAACCATCCGCATATCGAAAACGCCGATGACCAGTGGCTTTACTTGCCCTCGATAAAACGCGTGAAACGCATCTCCACAAGCAATAAGTCCGGCCCGTTCGTGGGATCTGAGTTTGCCTTTGAGGATTTCACCTCCCAAGAAGTGGATAAATACACTTACGAGTACTTGCGTGCGGAGGACCTGGGCAATACTCAGGTGCAGGTGGTTTCCCGTATCCCAAGAGACGCCAACTCTGGGTACAGCAAGCAAGTGGTGTATTTCGATATAAAGAACAACCAACCGGTAAAAATCGATTTCTTCGATCGCAAGCAGGCCTTGCTCAAGACCCTGGTATTGTCCGACTACCGCCAATATCAGGGTTTCTGGCGGCCCAACAGCCAGAAGATGTTCAATCACCAGACCGGTAAATCCACGGACCTGCTGATGTCCGATTACGAATTCGGCGTGGGATTCAAAGCGACTGACTTCGACAGCTCTGCCTTAATGCGGCTGCGTTAATGCCTGGCGTCCCTTATAAAAACTGTTTCGGCTGGATTGGCTTGTGCGTATTGGCCGGCGCTTCTCAAGCAGCGGAATGGGACGTTCAGTGGGAAGGCAACATTCAGTTGCAGAACCGTGCCTATTTTCATGAGCCGGCACCGCAACAACATACCGGCCCTGACTACAGCTATGCATTGACCCCTCAGCTCAAGGCCGGGGACCCTGCGGACGACGTGCTGCTGACCGGCAAGCTTTTCTATCGAAAAGACTTCACCGATCGCGCAAGGACCCATTGGGATATTCGCGAATTGAAGCTCGACCAGAATTTGGGCGACACGCAGATAACCTGGGGGGTGGATAGCGTTTTCTGGGGCAAGACCGAGTCGCAGAATCTGGTCGACATCATCAACCAGCGTGATGGTGTCGAAGGGGTCTTTTCGGATGAAAAACTGGGACAACCCATGGTCAGGTTGCGCCAGCTATCCACCCGCGGCGTATTGGAAGCGTATTACTTGCCGTACTCGCGACAGGCAACTTACGCCGGGCGTGATGGAAGACTGCGGACCATGCCGGGTATCGAGGGTGATCGCGCCCAATATCGCAGCGGCGCAGGCCAGTGGTATCCGGGCTTCGCAATGCGGTGGGAGCCGGACATGGCCGATGTTGACCTCGGGCTGAGTGTGTTTCACGGCTTGTCACGAGACCCATCGTTCGTGCCAATCCGCCACGACGCAGAAGCGTGGTTCGCGCCGGTATACAGCCCCGTCACACAACTGGGCCTGGATAGCCAGTACGTGACGGAGCAGACGCTTTATAAGCTTGAAGCGATCTACCGCACTGGACAGTTGGACCTGGCCCTGCGCGAGCGCAACTACGCCGCCGTGACGATAGGCCTGGAACATACGTTGGGAAGTTTCATGGGCGGTAGTGGTGATCTGGGCTTGATACTGGAATACAACCGCGACGGCATGGGCAAACGGTCTATCAATCCTTTGCAGGACGATATCGTTCTAGGGGCCCGGTATACCCTGAACGACAGCGCCGATACCTACCTGCTGGCGACCGTCGCCCTGGACAGGATCTACGCCAGTCAACTGTACAAGATCGAACTGACGCGGCGCCTGGGACAGTCATTGAAGCTAACAGCCGAAGCCTTCATACCTTCGCTCAATGACGACCAAGAATTTATCTACGGCTATCGGCGAGACGCTGTAGTCACCACATCACTAAGTTATTACTGGTAACGCGGATTACGCGAACAAAGGGACCTGTATGATCGAATTGGAACGAAAAATCAGTAAAGACATCGTGCATAAAAGTCACGACGATGATGTGCTGATCTATGATGCTCGCAACATGCTGCCCGCTTGGCTGACGAATGCCTTTGTCGACACGGCAGTTTCAGACCCGATCGCCATCGAGGCGATTCGACAGGCCTATCGCCCCTGCGGCGAACGGTGGGTATTACGCACCTTGCCCGAGCGGTTCAGCGCAGAGGCGCTGCAACGCCATGGCCTGGACAGTTGCCTGGAAGAGCTCACGACCCACTATACCCAGCAGGATGGCGAATTCGTGCTGACAGGACTGTGGGTGCTTGAAAGCACCGAAGCCAGGCTGGGCTGTTTCGGAGAATGCACAGACCTGGGCGTTACCGAACGGCAACAGGTCTATAACGCGCTTGAAAGGGTACCGGGCTACCCGCAACAGGGCATGGTGTATTACACCTTGTTCAATGATACGTCCAACTACTTTTTCTATCGCAAACATCACGAGCATGTTCCCGGACTGATGCTGATAGAAGTGGCGCGACAAGCCATGTATGCACAGTTTTACGAACACAGTGGTTATCGTCGCGGCGAAGTTTCGATTTCCATCGTCGATTTGCTCTCCTGCTTTCCTCGCTACACCGAATCGTCCTATCAGGTGGATGTACTGGTGTGTGACTACGACGAACAAACTCAACAACGAGCGCGTAAAGTCGACAAGCGAGCGAGATTCTTCCAGAACGGTGAATTGGTCGCCGATATTCGCCTGCGCGGTGAAGCGATCAAAATGCCGGTTTTCAAGCGCATGCGAAACATCAACATCAACGCTGCACATTGGTTCCGGCCGCTCAAAGGCATACGCAACGAAGTCCTGGTGCGCCTCGACTGCGGCCGACACATCTGCGGTCACTTGGAGTTGCTGGCAATGAACGGCCTGCAGGTTCGCTGCATGGAAAAGACCATTGCCCTGGATTCACTGACCCATGGCCATGTTTATCTGTATCTGGAAAACGAAGGTATCGTGATGTTGCCCGTGCATGCGCTTCACGAGCAAAGCGCGGTCGATGGGCGCTCGATCAAACTCCATCTGGCGGATCTTGACCCAACGCTGCGCTATAAATGGCGAGAAGTGCTCAAGCAATTTGCTTATTTCTCCCATCAGGAAACGCTTGGCACCGATGCCATGGAGGATGCCATCCAGAAGCCGGCCGCATCTCCCGTGCTGGAACTGAGTGTATGAATGACGCCTACCGGCATGTGCTAGAGCCGCTGTCCTTGTCGCCGCACCTGAAGCTGAAAAACCGCCTGTTCTTTGCCCCGATGGGCATTGATCTGGCCGATGAAAATGGCTGCTTCACCCCAGCCATGCTGGACTTCTACAAGTCCATCTTGGCAGGCGGCTGCTCCATGGCGTTCCTGAGCAATGCCACCGTGTCCGCGCAATCACGGCTTCAAAGCGCTGGCCTTGGGTTGTATGCCCCCGAGCAGGCCAGCGCCCTCAAACCTCTGCTCGCCTGGTCGGAGCAGGTGGGTGTGCCGGTTGGCGTTCAGTTACAGCACTACGGCGGACAAGGCACTACGACCCTCACCGATGCGCCAGTGATGACGCCCAGCGGAGTGCCCTGTCCCCGGGTCTCCCAACTCGATCCGAATTACCGGGTTCGTATCATGGACGAGGCAGATATCGCTGAAGTGGTTGAGCAATTTGCCCATTCAGCCTGGCTGGCCTGGGGCGCGGGTGCTCGACTGGTACAGTTGCAGGCGTCCAACGGATACCTGTTGGGGAGCTTTCTATCACCGGCAACCAACCAGCGAACCGACCGTTACGGAGGTAGCGAAGAGAACCGCGCCCGGTTGTTGCTGGAAGTGATAGAGGCTATCCAGCGCCGGACCGGTCCCCACCTGCTGATTACGGTTCGCCTGGGCATCGATGATCGCCTTGGAGAGAAGGGCCTGCAATTCAGCCAATTGAAAGAGACGGTACAGGCGCTTTGCCGGGCGGGTGTCAGCGCGTTGGAATGTTCGATGTGTGTCGGCGCCACTTTCAACCAATTCTTGACGTACTCACCGGCCATGGATGAGTACCTGCAGGCAGGTGTCAGGGCCATCAAATCGGTGTCGACCGTTGCAGTCGGCTACGCCGGTTTCATCGATGGCCTGGACAAAGCGGAACGCCTGCTGGCAGAGGGCGTATGCGATTGGATAGGCATGTCCCGAGCGCTCTTTGCCGACAACGATCTCATCAATAAGACATTTGAAGGGCGAGCGCACCAGATCAATCGCTGCCTGTGGGACGGGCAATGTTTCAAAGATAAAAGCAACCCTCGATTCGACCGAGTTTATTGCTGTGTAAACCCCAACTATCTAAGACCGGCACTCGTTTAAAGGAGCAAGACATGCACGACTTTTCAGGGAAGGTGTACTTGGTTACCGGCGGAACCAGTGGCATCGGGGCTCGGGTCAGTGAACGACTAGTGGAGGCAGGCGCACAGTTGATCGTGCTCGCACGCGATTCTGACAAAGGCGCCAGCTTCGCCGACCGATTGGGTAGCAACTGCCGGTTCATTCAATGTGACGTGGCGGATCCGCTGCAAGTCGACGAAGCGTTCGGCATCATCAAACGGGACTACGCAAAGCTCGACGGCGCGTTCAACAACGCGGGAATCACGGCAGCGTACGGAAAGATCGCCGACTCATGCGCCGATAACTGGGAGACGGTCATGAACGTCAATGTCAATGGGACCTATCGATGCATGAAGCATGAACTGCAAATGATGCTTGCCGTCGGCCAGGGCGGCTCCATTGTCAACACGTCGTCCTGCGCAGGCGTAATGCCTATCGGTGGGCAGGCCGCCTATGTGGCCAGCAAACACGCTATCAACGCGATGACTCAAGTGGCGGCGATAGAAAACGCGAAACTGGAAAATGATGCCTGCATTCGTGTCAATGCCGTTGCTCCGGGTCCGATTCTCGGCGGGATGAACAGCCCGGAACGCCTGCTGGCGGCACCGGAAAATACCCAGCGCAAAATCAATGTGACCGCCATGAAGCGCTTCGGCCTGGCCGATGAAGTGGCCAATGCGGTGCTCTGGTTGTTAAGCGAACAAGCCTCTTATGTGACCGGTACGATCATGCCCGTCGACGGCGGTTATGCGAGCGGAAAATTCTGATATGAAAAGCGTTTTCATTACCGGCGTCAGTCGTGGTTTCGGGCAAGCACTGGCACGCAAATTCCTGGCTGAGGGTTATCAGGTTTATGGCTGCTCGCGAACGCCCCCCGACATGCTGCATCACCCTTGTTTCCATTGGGGTGCCGTCGACATGAGTCGCCCCGAGCCACTGGCGGCAGAACTTGAAGCGCTGTTCACTCAATGGCGCTGCGACACCTTTGACCTGGTGGTACTCAATGCCGGAATGTTCGGCCCCTCCCCGCGCAAGGCCAGTGACATCAGCCTGGGCGAGTTCCAGACCGTACTGAACGTCAATCTGATCGCCAACAAGATCATCCTTGACCTGCTACTGAGCCGCTTCAGCATCAAACAGTGCCTGTTTTGCGCCTCGATCGCGGGCGTGCGCCTGAGAGCCGGGACACTGGCCTACGGGGTGTCCAAGGCCGCCCTCAACGCGATGGCGCAAGTCTATGCCTCGGAAAATCCGCAGAGCTTCTTCGCGGTGCTGGGATTGTGCAACATGCAAACCGATCTGTTGAAAAACGCCTTGGATGGCCCCCATGTCCGGGACTTCCCGGAAATTTGCGCCTTGCGAGATCGCGCAACCTCGGAGGGTTACGTCACCCCGGCGACGCAACGCGCCGAGCAGGTATGGGACTTGTTTGACGGCGGCCTTCACAAGTACCTGGTGTCAGGCCAGTTCAAGGAAATCAGAACGCTGACGGACCAGTAATCAACCTGTTTCAACCCGGTCGAACGTTTCGCAAGCAGGCCCGTACCCTGTTTGACGGCCGGGTTATTCGACAATCACTCGCCCTATTGCCCCTCGACACGCCGTTGCCCCATTGCGCCCAGGCCGATACAGTCATCACATCGACCAAGGACGACCGCATAATGCTCAAGCTCAACCGCAATCGACTGTCAGCCGTTTCGCTATTGGCTATCGCACTGACACTCACCAGTTGTAAGACCCCGCCATCCACCTCTACCAGCGCAGTATTACCCACCGCTCCGGAAATCTCGTCCGGCTACCGCGCCGACCTGCAGACTCGCCGCGCCGACAGGCATATGGCCGCTGCGGCCAACCCGCTGGCGGCCGAGGCGGGGCGGGAGATGCTCCGGCGCGGCGGCTCGGCCATCGACGCAGCGATTGCGATGCAGGCGGTGCTGACCCTCGTGGAACCCCAATCGTCGGGCATTGGCGGCGGTGCGTTCATCGTGCTGTGGGATGGCGAGGCCGTGCGCACCTACGACGGCCGCGAAACAGCACCGGCCGGCGCCAGCGAAAGACTTTTCCTGCAGGCCGACGGCAAACCCATGCCGTTTACCGCCGCTCAGATCGGCGGCCGCTCCGTTGGCACCCCGGGGGTGTTGCGCGCGCTGGAACTGGCCCACCGCAAACACGGCCGGCTGAAATGGGCGACGCTGTTCGAGCCGGCCATCGCACTGGCGGAGCACGGTTTCGCGATTTCACCCCGGCTGCATTCATTGATCGCGACCGACCCGTCCTTGCCGGACTCGCCGGACATGGCGGCATACTTTCTCAATACCGATGGCAGCCCGAAGGCCGTTGGCACCGTCCTGAAAAATCCGGCCTTGGCAGGGGTCCTCAAGCGCATCGCCAACGAAGGTCCCGATGTTTTGTACAAAGGGCCGGTTGCCGAGGAGATCGTCGCCAAGGTGCAGGGTCACGCCAACCCCGGCAGCCTTTCGCTGAACGACCTCCAGCACTACACCGTACGGGAACGGCCCGCGTTGTGCACCGACTACAAGCGCTGGCAAATCTGCGGCATGCCACCACCGTCTTCGGGCGGGGTTGCCGTAGCACAGATCCTCGGGACGTTGCAGGCCCTGGAACAGCGCGACAGCAACGCGGCCCTCGCCCCCTTGAAACCCCTCAAGACCGATAAACCCGCCGGCATTGAACCTTCTCCAGAAGCGGTGCACCTGATCGTCGAAGCCGAGCGCCTGGCCTACGCCGACCGCGCCCAATACATCGCCGACCCGAATTTTGTAGCCGTGCCGCTCGAAGGACTGGTCGATCAAGGTTACCTTGCCAGCCGAGCCAGCCTGATCGGTCCACGCAGCATGGGCGTCGCCAAGCCTGGGACACCGCCGGGCATCCAGGTCGCCTATGCGCCGGACCGCTCGCCACTGCGCATTTCCACCTCGCAAGTGGTGGCGGTGGATGACGAGGGTGGTGCGGTGTCCATGACCACCACGGTGGAGTCGGCGTTCGGCTCGCACTTGATGGTCCAGGGTTTCATGCTCAACAACCAGATGACCGACTTCTCGTTCATCCCTGAAGAGAACGGGCAAAAAGTCGCCAACCGCGTCGAACCCGGCAAACGCCCGCGCTCGTCCATGGCGCCGACATTGATCTTCGACCATCAGGGTAGACTGCTGGCCGCTGTCGGCTCCCCCGGCGGCTCGCAGATCATCGAATACGTCGCCAAGTCAGTGATCGGCCTGCTGGACTGGAACCTGGATCCGCAAACCGCCATCAACCTTCCCAACTTCGGCAGCCGCAATGGCCCCACCGAACTGGAGAAAGGACAGTTCAGCCCGACGCTGGTCCAGGCGCTGAAAGACAAGGGCCACACGGTGAGCGAAATCGACATGAACAGCGGCACCCAGGCTATTGTCCGGGTGCGTGATGCTCAGGGGAAAACCTCACTGGCCGGCGGCGCCGACCCAAGACGCGAAGGTCAGGCACTGGGCGACTGATCCAACTCGCTTGGCGGTTGATAGACCAGCAGATCCGCAGGCTGACATTGCAGATAACTGCAGATGGCTTCGAGGGTCGCCAGGCGGATACCCTTGACCTTTCCTTGTTTCAACAAGGAAAGGTTGGCTTCAGTAATGCCGATTGCAGCCGCAAGGTCCTTGGATTTGACCTTGCGCATGGCCAGCATCACATCAAGTTGAATAACTATGGGCATGACGATCTCAAACGAAAGTTCTGTTTTCTGAATCGACTTCACTGGCCTGGGACAGTATCCGGGCAATGATCGCAATGCAGGCGGCGAGAAATAAAGCGACGAAAGACGGCGCGGTAATACTGAAGCTGAGCAATCGCTGGCCGACCGGCGCATTGATCGTCACCAGCAGGCTGAGAAACGGCTCGCAGATGAAGTCCAACAGCACCCACACCGCCACCGCGCGCCCCGCATTTCCCAGGTAAACCGCCGCGGCGCTGGAAAAGTACTGCCCTTGGGCGTAGTGCTTGAAGAGCCTGCGCAAGTTGGTAAGCCCGACCGCCAGGGCCAGCAAGGGAATGCTCGTCAACAGTGCTCCACCCAGGCATTGCCATCCCGTCAACCGCAGCGCCTCTTCAGGCAGACTCGACAGTTGCCGCTCGGTCAGGGCAAACCCCAGGCCGTATCGCGAGGTCGCCTCAGGATACAGCCAGGCCACAGCGTTGACGGCCATCATCGCGACCATGAAAACAAGGGTGATGGCTGCCATCCGCTGGCTATACAAGGCAAGACGATTCGAGTGCATGTGAGGCTCCGATAGAATAAAGGAGCCCAGAACATAACCAATAAATTATCGATAAACAATAATTAATATGTAAAAAACGATAATCACAGACCTTACGTGGACAGCTGATTAGCGAACTGGCTCACCGCATCGACCACTTTTTTCGCCCCGTCCTGGATCTCAACGATCACCGTCCCCGCCTCGGCGGCCAAGGCCAGTCCATGTTCGGCCTGGTGCTGGCCGTCGGTCATCAGCGCCACGGCGTTGCGGGCCATGTCCTGGTTCTGGCGAACCACGCCGACGATTTCATCGGTGGCCTGGCTGGTGCGCGATGCCAATTGGCGCACCTCATCGGCCACCACCGCAAAGCCCCGGCCTTGCTCGCCGGCCCGGGCCGCTTCGATCGCGGCGTTGAGCGCCAGCAGGTTGGTCTGTTCGGCGATGCCGCTGATGGTCTTGACGATGGTGCCGATCACCAGGGATTGCTCGTTCAACGCCTCGATGCCTTGACCGGCGGTTTGCATGTGCCGGGCCAGGTCGCGCATCACGTCCACGGCCTGGGTCACCACCGTCGTGCCGCGCTGGGCGCTGTTGTCGGTCTGCAGCGAGGTGCTGTAGGCAATGTTGGCCGCCTCGGCGACGGCTTTTTCCTGGTTGACCTGGTCGGTGATGTTGGTGGCGAACTTCACGACTTTATACAGTCGGTCGTTGGCATCGAGCACCGGGTTGTAGGAGGCTTCCAGCCAGACCTCACGACCACTGCTGTCGAGACGCTTGAAGCGGCCAGCCACAAATTCACCACTGTTCAAGCGCTTCCAGAACTGCTCGTAGGCCGCGCTGTTGTATTCCTCAGGTTCACAAAACGTACGGTGGTGCTTGCCCTTGACCTGCGCAAGGCTGTAACCCATGGCGTTGAGGAAGCGATCATTGGCCGTCAGTACATGACCACCCAAGTCGAATTCGATCACCGCCGTTGAACGCACCAACGCGCCGATGAGGTTTTCATGTTCCCGGGATGATTCGATGGTGCGGGTCAGGTCATTGGAATACATCGAAAAATAGCGGACCCGCCCGTCAGCATTCCGTACGGGCTGGAGGATCGAACGCAGCCAGGCTTCCTGGCCATTGCCCCGCAGCAGGCGCACGGCACCGGAGAAGTGCTCGCCACGGGTCAGCGCCGACTTGAAGCGAACCTGGAACTCATTGGATTTCAAATACGCGGGAACCAGCTCATCCACAGGCCGGCCGATCAGGTCCTGGCTCTTGTAGCGCATCTCGTCGAGGAAATTCTGATTGACCGATTGAATCCGTCCATCGGCATCCAGGGTGAGGCCAAGCATTTCGCGATCCAGGCTTTCCTTGACTTGCACAAGGCTGGACAGTTCTTGGCGAAGAGCCAGTAGCTCCTGCTTCAGGCGATTGTTGAACATTGGGCAGCTCCGACAGCAGGAGAATTAAATGCTGTTCCCTGGCCATCGGCCTGGCGGTTTTTTTCTAAAGAGCAGCGCGAGCCCCTCGTGAAAATATTCCAGGACGCCCTCGAACCCGATAGCCCTCCCATGGTCACTGGATTGTTCTAGTGTTGCGCCTGTCCCTTGAAGCCTTTGCCGCCATCAATGCCCATAACCATAAAAACGAGGTAATTGCCGTGACCACCGACATTGAAGACAGCCGTTCCGCCCGCTTCGCCTTGCGCTGTTCCAGTTTCGCCGAGCGCTGGTTTCCCGACTCCTGGGTCTTCGCCGCGCTGGCGGTGCTGGTGGTCGCCGTGGCGACGCAATTCATCGGCGCCACGCCCACGGCAGCGGCCATGGCGTTCGGCGACGGCTTCTGGAGCCTGATCCCGTTCACCATGCAAATGGCCTTCGTGGTGATTGGTGGTTACGTGGTCGCCAGCTCGCCGCCGGCCGTAAAATTGATCGATCGCCTGGCGCGCATTCCGACCAACGGTCGCTCTGCGGTGGCGTGGGTGGCGCTGATTTCCATGGTCGCGTCGTTGCTCAACTGGGGCCTGTCGTTGGTATTTGGCGGTTTGCTGGTGCGCGCCCTCGCCCGGCGCACCGACCTGAAGATGGATTACCGCGCCGCCGGCGCCGCCGCTTACCTGGGCCTCGGCGCGGTATGGGCCCTGGGGTTGTCTTCGTCGGCGGCGCAATTACAGGCCAACCCGGCCAGCCTGCCGCCGTCGATCCTGTCGATTACGGGCGTCATTCCATTTACCCAGACCATTTTTCTCTGGCAGTCCGGCGTGATGCTGCTGGCGCTGATCGTGATCTCGCTGATTGTCGCCTACGCCACCGCTCCCGGCCCCAACAGCGCACGTGATGCCGCCGCGTGTGGAATCGATCCGAGTTTCAGTATGCCGGCATTGCAGCCCCGTACCCGTCCGGGAGAATGGCTGGAGCACAGCCCGCTACTGACCATTGCCTTGGTGCTGCTGGCCGCCGGCTGGCTGTTCCATGAGTTTTCGACCAAGCCTGCGATCAGCGCCATTTCCGGGCTCAACACGTATAACTTCCTGTTCATCATGCTGGGCGCCTTGCTGCACTGGCGGCCGCGCAGCTTTCTCGACGCCGTGGCCCGCGCGGTGCCGACCACCACGGGCGTGTTGATCCAGTTTCCGTTGTACGGCTCGATCGCCGCGCTGCTGACCACGGTCAAGGGCAGCGATGCCCAGACCCTGGCCCACCATATCTCGACCTTTTTCGTCCAGATCGCCTCCCATGACACCTACGCCTTGTTGATGGGCGTCTACTCGGCGGTGCTGGGCTTTTTCATTCCTTCCGGTGGTGGCAAGTGGATCATCGAGGCACCCTACGTCATGCAAGTGGCCAACGACCTGAACTACCACCTCGGTTGGGCCGTGCAGATCTATAACGCCGCCGAAGCGCTGCCGAACCTCATCAATCCGTTTTACATGCTGCCGTTGCTGGGAGTGTTGGGGCTCAAGGCCAGGGACTTGATCGGGTTTTCCTTCGTGCAGTTGCTGGTGCACACGCCGCTGGTGCTGGTGCTGCTGTGGGCGCTCGGGACGACATTGACGTATTTGCCGCCAGTGATGCCATAAAGCCATAAAAAGGGGCCGATATTTCTATCGGCCCACTTCTTCTTCGGCTCGGTCTGTTTCAGTATGGATACGCCCTGCTTTTGAGGGTCCCTCACGCTGAAAAGGATCTGAGCATGTTCAAACTCGCCGTACTTCCTCTTGCCGCCCTCGCCCTGAGCGCCACCGTCCACGCCGCCGACATCGACGTAAATCTTGGCAGCACCGAACGCGTCACCCGTCTCTTCGCTTATCCCAACAACTGCAACGTCATTTGTTTTCGCGACTGGACTCTGGAACAGACCGTCGAGCATTACCTGACGCAAAGTGTCCAGCGCGACGGCTACGACGCGGCCAAGGTCAGCGTCAAAAGCGACAACGGCACCGTCTACGCCAACATCAGCGGCGTGCCGAAAAGCTATGGCCAACCGCTGAAGGCCCTACTCGACGCTGGGGACCTGGCGTACAACGGCGCAACCAAACTCAACAACGACAAGAAATGGTCCTACAACTGGTACCTGTTCCTGCCGCTGGGCATGGCCCTGGAAAACCGCAAGAGTGTCGAGTTGCTGCACTTTCCGCCGGATTACTCCCTGACCCAGGCCCAGGATTACCTGGAGTCGGCCACCACTGACCGCTGGGCCACGCTGCTCACCGTCAACGGCATCGCCGCGCCAAACACACCCGCCTACCAGACCATCATCGACATCGCGCCCATCGCGGCGCCATCCAATGCTGGCAGCACCTTGGAGGGGCTCTACAGCTACTTCAACGATTACCAGACCACCATGGTCAAAGAGGTTACCCAAACCGCCAGCGGCGCCGCATTGCCGATGGTGGCCTTCGGAGCGCCCGTTCGGAACTGGATCCAGACCCAGTACGGCCAGACCATAGGCGTGCTCGGCCTGGCAACCATCACGCCGACGGCGGGGGTCAAGGTGCCGGTCCTGGGCTCGAACCACCCGAGCTATATCTGGTACGCCGCTGACAAGGAAAACTACGACGGCGACGAAGCCAAGGCAGATGCCGCCGGCTTGAAGGTCATGGGCCAGGACTTGAGTGCTGCCTGCTGGCAGGCCGGCATGGGCAGCAAGCCGGGCACCGACCCAAGCACCCTATTGAACCAGTGCACGCAGACCTGGCAGGTCACGGACAAGGAAAAGACCTGCGAGTTGTTCTACACCTCGATCCGAAAAATATCCGCCGATGACGCGGCAAAAAAATGCGAGACCCCGCCGATCAAGTCGCAACTGCAGCAGTTGAAAGTGCCCATGCCGTTGCCCGCCGAAGCGGTTTAATGCTGTCAGGCATTCCCGTGTAAGCCGGCGCTCACACGGGGATGCGCTTTTGGCTCCTGTCAGAGTCGACAGTAGAAGCCGTTCACGGTTTGGAGGAAGCTATCAGGGTTTTCAACAATCGCTGGCAGGATGCCTGCGCTGGAAAGTCGAGTGTTTAGCACCGACAAGGACTGTCATGACCACGTTCATTGCAGATGGCGCCCGCTCACGGAACCGGGATTGCATCTATCCCGAAACGCCTCTCTGCACCCGCCAGGGTTATCCCTGCATGCGCGACTTTGAAGTGCATAAGACCAAGGACGGTCGTGGCAACGGAATAATCGCTCGCAAACAATTCAAATCGATGGAGCGGATGTGCAGGGTATCGGGGCTGCTGGTGAGCCGTCGACGCCTGCACACGTTACAGATCCTGCCGGATGTGCATATGTTTGATCCGTACTTCGCGGGACTGCTGCTGCACTCGTGCAACCCGAATGTCTTCCTGGACATGAGCGAACTGTGGCTATGGGCGCTGACCGACATCCGCGAAGGCGACTGCCTGACAATGGACTACGCCAGCACCGAGCAGAAGTTGTATCGGCAATTCGCCTGCCGGTGCGGCTCGTCCAATTGTCATGGCTGGATCACTGGCTATGACGAGCCGCCAAATGAGCAGGGCATGGAGTTCCTGCGGCATTGGCGGCGTCGTTGTCATCGCGACTGACGGCTGCCCTCAGGGCGCGCCGACCGGACGCAGCCGATACTGCGGCGGCAATTGCTCGAAGCCGCTGATCGTGGTGTCCAGGCTTTTCCAGCGGCCATCCTTGATGCCGTAGATGCAGCCATGAATCGACAACTTCTGCCCACGGTGCCAGGCATTCTGCACAATGCTGGTGTGGCCGACGTTGGCCACCTGCTGGATCACATTGAGTTCGCACAGGCGATCCACACGTTCCTCTTCGGTCGGCAACTGGCCCAACGCCTCGCGATGCTCGTAATACAGGTCGCGAATCGAGCGCAGCCAGCCGTCGATCAGGCCCAGTTGCTGGTTCTGCATCGAGGCACGCACACCGCCACAGCCATAGTGGCCAGTGACCAGGATGTGTTTGACCTTGAGCACGTCCACGGCGTACTGGATCACCGACAGGCAGTTGAGGTCGGTGTGCAGCACCACGTTGGCCACGTTGCGGTGCACGAACAGATCACCCGGCAGCATGCCGACGATCTCGTTGGCCGGCACCCGTGCATCGGAACAGCCGATCCACAGATATTCCGGGGTTTGCTGACGAGCCAGCTTGGCGAAAAAGTCAGGATCCTCCTGCTTGATCGCATCGGCCCAACGCGCGTTGTTATCAATCAGATCTTGTAATTCGTTCATGCTGTCTAGCCTCGATAGAGAGTGCGCAACTGTGACAGACGACCGCCGGTCGGGGTCACGTCGGCGATGCATTGGAATTCCTGACTGCGCTGCCGGTCGACACCAGTAAGGCCCACAGTATGAGGAATTGCCATGAATGATTCACGACGCCCCTTCGATGCCACGCAGCCGGAACCCATCGATGACAATGAGGATCGCATGGGCTCGATGCATGAGCTGGAGTTCGACGACGAACAGCCCAGCGCGAAAATCGGCGACGAATTGCCACAAGACGAGCGCGAGCAATTGATGCCGCGTGAGCGCGTGCGTGAAGCGGGCATGACCGGCGCCTCGACGGATGACCACCAATCGACCGATGACGACATGAGCCCGGAAACCCTCATCCGCGAAGACGGCGCCCGGGACGCCTCCGAAGCCGGCGACGACGAGCAGGCGGATTGGGACCTGAGTGTCGTGAATGAAAACGACATTGGCGGAGGCGATGGGCTGGACGAAGCGGAAATGGCCGATATCGATCCACTGGATGGCAAGCGCTGACCCGGCAATCGCCATCGCGAGCAAGCTCGCTCCCACAGGGGTTTGTGTTTGGCCTCAGATTTGATGCTCCCCACCAATACCTTGTGGGAGCGGGCTTGCTCGCGAAAGCGGTGACTCAGTTCAAATCGATGTTGGATGTACCGCCGTCTTCGCGAGCAAGCCCGCTCCCACAGTGGTTTTGTGTTTGACCGCGGACTTCATGCACACCGCCAAGCCCCTGTGTGCGAGCCCGCTCGCGATAGCGGTGGGTCAGCATGCATTAATGTCGAATGTGCCGCCGTCTTCGCGAGCAGGCTCGCTCCCACATGGATTTTGGGTTTGATCGCAAATTTGATGTACACCGCCAAGCCCCTGTGGGAGCGAGCCCGCTCGCGATAGCGGTGGGTCAGCTTGCATTAATGTCGAATGTGCCGCCGTCTTCGCGAGCAGGCTCGCTCCCACATGGATTTTGGGTTTGATCGCAAATTTGATGTACACCGCCAAGCCCCCTGTGGGAGCGAGCCCGCTCGCGATAGCGGTGGGTCAGCTTGCATTAATGTCGAATGTGCCGCCGTCTTCGCGAGCAGGCTCGCTCCCACATGGATTTTGGGTTTGATCGCAAATTTGATGTACACCGCCAAGCCCCTGTGGGAGCGGGCTTGCTCGCGATAGCGGTGGGTCAGCTTGCATTAACGTCGAATGTGCCGCCGTCTTCGCGAGCAGGCTCGCTCCCACATGGATTTTGGGTTTGATCGCAAATTTGATGTACACCGCCAAGCCCCTGTGGGAGCGGGCTTGCTCGCGAAAGCGGTGACTCAGTTCAAATCGATGTTGGATGTACCGCCGTCTTCGCGAGCAAGCCCGCTCCCACAGTGGGTCGTGGCAATTCAGTCCACCAAGGTACACGCCATGACCACCGCATCCTCGCGCCCACCCACCGCAGGGTAGTAGTCACGGCGCCGGCCAATTTCATTGAAACCATAGCGCTCATACAGCCGAAACGCCGTGCGGTTGCTGTCGCGCACTTCCAGGAAACATTCCCGGGCCTCGGCCTTGTAGGCGATCGACATCAGGTGTTCCAGCAGACGCAAGCCCAGGCCACGGCCCTGGTTTTCCGGCTTGACGGTGATGTTGAGCAGGTGCGCCTCGTCCAGGATGATCTGCACCACCCCATGGCCGACTTGCTGCTGGCCTTCGAACATCAGCCAGATCTGGTATTTGCCCAGCCCGTCGAGAAATATCCCGCGGGTCCAAGGGTGGCTGTAGGCCGCGTATTCGATTTTCAGTACAGCGTCGAGGTCCGCCTCGGTCATCGGGCGGAACGATACAGCATCACTCATTCGATTCTTTCCAGCGCGCCATCAGCCGGCGCATGGCTTGCCAGACATCAGCCTTGCGCTGTGGCGTTTCCATTAACAATTCCAGCCCGGGCAACGCCCAGGCCGAGCCCAGTCCTTCGACCTGCAATTCGCGATTGAACGCCTCGGCATCCGCCTCGCCGGCAAACTTCACCGCTGGCAGGCCGATCAGCCACAGGCACACGCAGGGCTCATCTTCGAGCCGCGCCGAAACGAAGCCCTGGACGAAATCCCGCGCCGCTTCCGGCCCCTGGTCCATGGTGCCGCGAGACAACAGCGGCCAACGCACCGGCTCGCCGATGATCTGCGGGCTGTCCGGCAGACCGGCGGCGCGCAGCATGTCCTTGAGCAGAAGATAGGCCGGATCACGGCTTTGGAACGGCTCACCCGTGGGCAACTCCACCAACAGCAGGCAACGCCCGGCCCGCAGCAGTTGCAGGGCGAAACGCGGCGGGGCGACATAGGGAGCCTTGGGCGGTGCCTCGACCACCTCCTCCACCGGCTTGGCATTGGTGCGGGTCGAGGCCAGGCTAGGGCGCGGCACTTCGATTTTTGGCCGCTCGGGTGCGGCGGCTGGCGGCTCGGCGACCGTCTTGGCCACAGATGCCGTCATGACCGGCGCGACGTACTCGGGCTCGGGCGTTTCCAGCAGCTCGGGCCGCGACGGGGCGGCGAATGGCAATTCGGTACGCGGCAGCCAGTTGACCACCTGCATGGCGGTCAGATAGGCGCGGCGACGGGACTCGATAAGCAAGGGTCGGCCACTTGTGGATAACTGAAAGTGGAAGCGATTCTACCGCCCTTCGACGCGGATCGCTTCCCTGTGAGTCAATTATCGATCAATAGAGAACGACAGTCCGTCCAAGGGGTGAATCGCAACCGGCCCGATGCAGTACAATCGCCGCTTTTAATTGCCAACCCGACGGCCATTGCGATGATCGAACCCAAGCGCGTCTTGCGCGCCCTCGCTGAACACTGGGCATTGCTGGAACCTTTGTGCGAGCACTTCGACCAGGGCACCCTGAGCCTCAACGAATTGCGTTCACAGCTGGCCGCCCAACAACTGGACAGCACGCCCCAGGACATCACCAACCTGCTGGACGTGTGGATCCGCCTGGACATCCTCGTACCGGTGGCGAAAAGCCCGAACCGTTTCGAGCTCAACGCCCAGATCCATGACTTCCTCGCCTACCTGCGCCGTGAACACCGCCTGGGCCTGTGCCTGGAAATCGAAGCCTACCTGCGCCACCTCGAGCGTCTGGCCGGTTATATCCAGGACGCCTTCGACATACGCGACGGCAACGACCTGGCCCGTCAGTTGCGCCTGCTGGACATGCGCGTGCGCGACGTGCTCAAGAAACTCGCCAACGATGAACAAGCGCTGGTGGCCGTGGCCGAACGGGCCAAGACCAGCGACCGGCAGATCCCCCTGCGCCAGCGCTACGCCGAAGTACTGGCGACCTGGGACGAATACGTCGAACCGATGATCCAATTGGTCAACGCCGACGGCGCCTTCGAGCAAGGCGTGCGCAAAGTCGAGAACGTGTTGTTGCGCATGCTCACCGAACAGCAGCGCCTCGGCCACCTGGTGGACGACGACATGCTGCTGCGCACTCACGCGCGCATTTTGGAGATGCAGACCAGCGCCCAGTTGACCCTGCGCCACGCCCGGGAACTGCTTTTGCCGTTGCGCGAAGAGGCCCGCCGCCATAACGCCGTGACCCGTGGCGCCGCCCTGGCCCTGGCGGCCATTCGCCGCAAAGGCATCGATGCCGTGCCGCAAGCCGCCATGCCGCTGTTCACCCGTCCGCAAAGTACGTTTTTGGGCAGCGCCAGCCAGGTTGAAGCCTACGTCTACGCCCTGGCCCGCTTCGAACCGAAACCGGCGCGTTTCCCCAAGTCCCACAAGACCCACAAGGGTGGCGAAGCGCCGCGTGCGCCACGCACCGTGCGCGAGATGGTCGAGCGCTGCGAAGACGCCCTGCCGATGCCGGACTTGATGACCTGGCTGCTGGAGCAAGAGCCGGACGGCGCCACCGACGAATTGCTGTACTGGTTCTCGCGCCTGTCGCGGGAAAAACGCTTCAAGCGCGAGCGTCTGGAACGCCGCGAATACCATACTCACGAGCATCAGGTCAGCCTGCGCTCCTTCGCCCTGCTCTCGGCCGGCGACACCGCCGCCGAGGATTCTGCGAGCATCCCCCATGCATCTTGATCTATCCGAACTGTCCCAGCTGGCGCCGATCTTCCGCGAGCTGTTCAAGGGTTACCACGTCAGCCGCCGCGACCCGGAACTGTACGCGCAGTTGTCGAACTTCCAGGACCAGTACCGCACGCTGTTCAAGGCCCTGGGCTTCGAGCTGGTGTGCGACACCCGTGGCTTCTACTACTTCGTGCCGGACCTAGCTGCCGCCGCAGTGAACAAGACCGCCCAGCGCCTGGCCCTGTTCACCTTCATCCTCGTCGAACACCTGGCCGACCAGGGCCGCGACCCGATCGCCGTGCTCGACGGCGGCAGCCTGGGCCGCGATGAGCTGCCTTCATTGCTGGAGAAATACCGCGACCTGTTCATCCAGGCCGAAGTACAGACCCAGGAAGAGCTGGAAGAAAAAATCATGCGCCGCATGACCCAACTGGGTTTCGCTAGCGAAGAGAACGGCGTGTACCGCTTCCTGCCGCCGATGCATCGCTTCCTCGACGTCTGCCTGTCGGTCCAGCAGGACCGCGACCTGGCCGCCAGCCTGCACAGCGTGCTGCCGCTGCCGACGCCAGTATTGATCGATGAAGACAGCGACGAAAAACTGCTGCAGACCGATGATCCGCTGGACCTCAGCGAATTCGAAGGTGAAAGCGAAGAAGACGCCCTGGCCCGCGCCATTGCCGAAGAACAGGAGACCGACGCATGAGTAAGGAACGCTACGGCATCCGCCGCTTTGCCCTTTTGAACACCGCCGGCTACAGCCTGGGCTTGTTCCCCTTGGAAGAACCGCTGTCGGTGTATGGCGCGAACAACCTGGGTAAATCCGCCTCGATCAACGCCTTGCAGTTCCCGATCCTGGCCCGCATGTCGGACATGAGCTTCGGCAAGTACAGCCTGGAACAATCCCGACGTTTCTACTTTGCCTCGGACACCAGCTACATCCTGGTTGAAGTCGCCCTGCCCCACGGCCCACACGTGATTGGCGTGGTCGGTCGCGGCCCTGGCGGCGGTTTCGGTCACCAGTTCTTTGCCTATGCCGGCAAACTGGACCTGGCCCACTATCAGAAAAATGACACCTGCCTGCGCCAGAAAGAGCTGTTCACCAACCTGGAACGCGAAGGCCTGAAAGCCTACGAACTCAAGCCGGATGAACTGCGCCGCCTGCTGGTGGGTGGCCACACCTCGATTCCGTTGGACCTGACGCTGATCCCGCTGCGCTCCACCAGCGAGCAAAGCCTCAAGACCTTCCGCGCGCTGTTTATCAACCTGCTGCACATGCGTGAAATCACCGCGGCCAAGCTCAAGCAACTGTTCCTCGACGCGTTCGAACACAGCCTGCGCTCCGGCAGCGTGGACTACATCGCCGCGTGCGAAGAAGCCTTCCGCGATGTACGACGCATGGAGCAGGACTACAACTCCCTGGTGGCGGCCGGTCCGCTGGTGGAAGCGCTGGCCAATGGCGTGAAGCAGCGCGACATCCTGCGCGGCAAGCTGCATCGCCTCTCGCCGTTGCTCGACTCACTGCTGGGCACCTGGTCGGACTACGCCAGCGCGCGCAAGGAAGAGCTGACCATCCAGGCCGAACACTACCGCAACGAGCAGGATTCGCTGCAGAACGACCAGCGCGGCGGCACCCAGGAGCTGATGCGCCTGGAGCGGGAAATCAGCGGTATCCAGCGCTGGATCGGCGAGCTGTCGGTGCTCAAGAACCGCTTTGCCCTGGTGGATGACGTCAAGGTCCTGGAGCAACAACTGCTTGCCGCCAAGGACGCCCACGACGAACTGGCCGGCGCCCTGGCCCAGTCCCGGCAGTTCAGCGCCGAAGACCTGGAAGAACGCCTGCGGGACCTGGAAAAACGCCTGAAGTCGGTCAAGCAACAACTCGATCACGCCGACAACAACAGCTACGCCCGCCTGCGCGAAGAGTTCTCCCAGCAGGACGTCGAACGCCTGATGCGCTTGTTCAACAGCGCCCTGTTCAGCCTGCCGCTGGGCGAACACGGCATCGCGTTGGACGAGAACGGCGAGTGGGTCAAATCCATGGAGCTGATCCTCGACGGCTTCAAGGGCGAGCGTTTCGAAGTGCCGGGCCTGTCCATCGACCTGTCCCACATCGAGCCGCCGGCCCTGCAAGCCCTGGCCGACCGTGCCGCGCTGCGGGACCAGAAAGAGCGCTTGGAAAAAGAGCTCAAGCAGCTCAAGACTCAGCAAGCCGTGGCCGCTGACCGCGCCGCGAGCAAGACCCAGACCGAGGCGCTGTACCAGCAGGTCCTGGACGCACAGAAAGCCCTGGAAGATTTCCGTCGCACCCAGACCTTGAGCGCCGAGGAAGGCGAGAAACTCGAGCAACTGGCGCAGATGGAAGCCGCCCAGGACGAGCTCAAGCGCTCCAGCGATGCCTTCACCGAGCGCGTCCAGCAATTGTCCGCCAAGTTGCAGTTGGTGGGCCGGCAGATCGCCGACATGGAAGCCAAGCAACGCACCCTCGACGACGCCCTGCGCCGCCGTCAATTGCTGCCGGCGGACCTGCCGTTCGGCACGCCGTTCATGGACCCGGTCGACGATTCTATGGACAACTTGCTGCCGCTGCTCAACGATTACCAGGACAGCTGGCAAGGACTGCTGCGGGTCGACGGCCAGATCGAAGCGTTGTACGCGCAGGTGCGCCTCAAGGGCGTGGCCAAGTTCGACAGCGAAGACGACATGGAGCGGCGCCTGCAACTGTTGATCAACGCCTATGCCCACCGCACCGACGAGGCCCTGACCCTGGGCAAGGCGCGTCGTGCGGCGGTGACCGACATCGCCCGGACGCTGCGCAACATCCGCAGCGACTACGACAGCCTCGAGCATCAACTGGCGCTGTTCAACCGCGAGATCAACAAGCGCCAGGTGTCCAACCTGCAGAGTTTCCGTATCGTCCTGGCGCCGAACAAGGAAGCGCTCAAGCACATCGACCAGATCATCCACAGCGCCGGCCAGTACGAAGAAGGCGAGACGCTGTCGGTGTTCGACCTCAGCCAGAACGCCGAGCAAGACAACAAGAACGAAGAAGCCAAGGAATACCTGGCGCGGCTGGTGGCGGCGAACCACAACCAGCTCGGCCTCAAGGACCTGTTCGAGCTGGCGTTCGAGATCACCAAGGTCAACGGCCAGCCGGTGATCCACACCGACATCGACGGTGCGGCGTCCAACGGCACCACCATGACCATCAAGGCGCTGACCAACATGTACTTGTTGCTGCACCTGATGGACCGCGAACAGGCCGGTCGCGTGCGCCTGCCGTACTACCTGGACGAAGCGGCGGACATCGACGAGAAAAACCAGGCCGCGCTGCTGGAAACCAGCCTGCAACTGGGCTTCGTGCCGATCCTTGCCAGTGTAAAGCCGCAAGTCTGCGCCAGTGTCGCCATCGACCTGGAAGGCGGCAGCGGCCCGAACGGCATCTACATCGACGAAGCGGACTGGAAATACATCCGTCGTCACGATGCGGTGAAAGCCACGGTGAATGTCCAGGCCGATGAGCCGGAGCTGGATCCGGTGTGATGTGAATCTCTGGATGTGAAAAAGGCCGCGATCCATTGGATCGCGGCCTTTTTTGTTATCGCATACTCTGTGGCGAGGGAGCTTGCTCCCGCTCGACTGCGCAGCGGTCGCAGACTTTGGGGCCGCTACGCCCGAAGCGTCGGACCGGCCCAGCGGGAGCAAGCTCCCTCGCCACAGGCATCACATCCAAATAGCTTACTTGCCGAGACTGATCTTCGGTGCCCAGGTCAGCCATTCATCTTCAAACTTGTCGAACAGCGCAAAGGTCTGCTCCGGTCGCGCCGGGTTACCCATCCGTTCACCATCCGGCGTTGCGAACGCAATGCCGCCCTGGATCAACGTTTCAAGGGACTCGGTTCGCACCGTCGCGCCCTTGAACAGACCGAAGTCCAGACCGAAGCCACTGCTGTTCCAGAAGCGAGAGCCGCTGCGCACCAGCGGTGCATACTTGGGCTCGATCAGGATATGGATCAGCACCCGGTCCGCCGTCTGGCCAAGTTCATAACCTGTGACCTTGCCCACCGTGATTTCCCGATAGGTGACCGGCACACCGATCTTCAACGAACCACGGCGGGCTGCGCTCAGCACCAGGCTGAGACCGGCCTCGGGTATGGCGCTTTCCGGTGGATTGGCCAGGGCCACGAAGCTTTTCTGTGGCCCGAGGTTTTTCGCCGAAGGCTGCACTTCAATGTATTGGCCTGTGACCAGCGTCTCCAGATTGGAAGTCTTCATCAACCCCAACTCTGGCTTGACCACCCAGAACTGGGACCCGACCCGGGCGATGCGCTCCGGCACTTCAGTGATACGCGCCGTGAGCAGCACCGATTGCATGTCGGCGCTGAGATCGACATCTTCGATCTTGCCCACGTCCAGGCCTTTGAAACGGATCGGCGTACCGCTGCGCAAGCCATCGGCGCGGTCGACCTTGATCGTCACGACCGTGCCCTTCTGCTGTGCGGCTTCGCGATCTGCATGCAAACGAAACCGTGGGATACGCCTTTTCAACGGCACGTTCGGTTCCGGCGTTTCGAAGGCGATCCCACCGGCCATCAGGCTTTGCAGGGACTCGCTCTTGACCTGTATCCCGCCAGTCAAGCCGCCCGTGAGGGTAACGCCGCTGGCGTTCCAGAATTGCGTCGAGCCGTTGACCAGTCCTTCGTATTCCTTCTCGATATGCACGCCGATGATCAGTTGTTTTTTCTTGCGAGAAAACTGGTAGCTCTGCACCGACCCGACCTTGACCTGCTTGTAGAGGATCGGGCTACCGACCTCCAGCGATCCGAGGTTTTCCGTCAACAGGACCAGATGCAGTCCCGGTGAACGCAGGTCCAACGGCGGCGCCTTCGCCCTGGCTTCAAACTCGCGTTGCGGCGCTCCGCCCTTGTCGCCTGGACGCACGGCAATGTAGTTGCCCTTGACCAGCGCCTCCAGGCCAGTGATGCCCGCCAGGGAAATCGATGGTTTGACGACCCAAAACTGAGCGCCGGCCACCAGATAATCTTCGGCCAACGGATCGAGGGTCAATTCCGCGCTGGCGCTGGACAGGTCCGGGTCGACTTTCAAAGTTTTCAGGCTGCCTACCTGGATACCCTTGTACATCACCGGCGTACGGCCAGCCTGCAATCCTTCGAAGTCGCTGAGCTTGACCTTGACGCGAATCCCCGCGGCGGCGGCATCGAAATCTTCGTACAGACGAAACGGCAGGCTTGGGTCCGTAGGTGGGCTGTCTTTACGATTTTCCGGCGTGGCAAACGCGATACCCCCTGCCACGATGCTGGCCAGGGACTCGCTGCGCACTTTGACGCCCGAGAGGTTGGCATCGATGCTGATGCCACTGGCGTTCCAGAAACGCGTGTGTTTACGCACCAGGCTGGCGTAGGTCGGCTCGATGAAGATCTTGATTTCAACAGTGCGCTGGTCTTCGGACAACAGGTAGCTTTTCACCTGGCCAACCTGGATCTGCTTGTAGAAAACCGGACTGCCACGGTCCAACGACCCCAAGCGGTCAGCCTTCACCGTCAGGTGCAAACCCGGCTTGGAATCCGACAACGGCGGCTCTTCGACCAGGGCTTTGAATTTACGGGTCGACTCGCCTTCACCCGGACTGATCGCCACGTAGTTGCCCGATACCAGGGTTTCCAGGCCCGTGATTCCGGCCAGGCTCACGCTCGGCTTGACCAGCCAGAAACGTGTTCCGCTCTTGAGGTATTGACCGACATCCTTGTTCATCTCGATGGTTGCGATAACGCCCTTCGAGCTGCCTTCATCATCGAGTGTGAGGTCTTTCACCTTGCCGACCGTCATACCTTTGTAGACGACCTCGGTCTTGTTGACCTGGATACCTTCACCGCTCTCAAAGCGCACATTGATTTCGATTCCGGTCTCGTTATAAGCCCGCCAGCCGAGCCAGCCGCCGATGATCAATGCGATCAGCGGCAGCACCCAGATGGCCGACCAGTTCGAAGCCGGTCGGGTTTTAGCGGTAGGCAAATCAGTCATGGTCGTTATCCGACTCCGTGTTATCCCAAATCAGTCGGGGATCGAAAGTTACTGCGGCAATCATTGTCAAAATCACTACGCTGGCGAAAGCAATCGCACCGAGACCGGCTTCGACACTGGCGAGTCGTCCAAAATTCACCACCGCCACCAGGATGGCGATCACGAAAATATCCAGCATCGACCAACGCCCAATGAACTCGATGAAACGGTACATCAGGATGCGTTGCCGCGCCGACATGGGCTGGTGCCGCTGTACGGAAAATAGTAACAAGGCGATGCCCACCAGCTTGAAAGTGGGCACGAGGATACTGGCGATGAACACCACGGCGGCGATAGGAATCATGCCGTGCTGAACCAACTCAATGACACCGGCCATGATGGTGCTCGGAGCGCCTTGGCCCAGCGAGTTGATGGTCATGATCGGCAGCATATTGGCCGGGATATAAAGAATCGCGGCAGTGATCAACAATGCCCAGGTTCGCATCAAGCTGTTCGGGCGACGGGGATGGACCCGTGCGCCGCAGCGAGTACAGGTTTGGTTGTCGGTTTCGGCGTCTTGCCGATTCAACTCATGGCATTCCGTACAAACCAGAATGCCGGCATCAATCGCCCGCATGGGCATCTTCTCCTGATAACGCCTGCCAGATCTGATGCGGTGACATCACCACCTCCAGCCAGACCTGAACAAGTAACAAACTGATGAAGCACACCAAGCCAAGGCCTACGGTGATGGCCGCCATGTCTGCCAACTTGACGATGGCCACCAGCACGCCCATGAGATAAACCTCGAGCATCCCCCAATCCCGTAGATGGTGATAAATGCGGTACAGCAACAAACCGTAGCTACGGCCAATATCCAATCGAATGGTCAGCAATACCGCCAACTGACAAAGTAACTTGAGCAGCGGAATACCCATGCTACACAGAAACACCACGACCGAGACGCCTTGCATGCCGGTATCGAACAAACCCACTACTCCGCTCCAAACGGTGTCCTGGGAGGACTGCCCGAGCAGATTGAGTTGCATGATGGGTAAGAAGTTCGCCGGCACATATAACAGCAAGGCAGCGATCACCAAGGCAAGGCTGCGTTCGACTACATTGTGTCTGTGGGCATACAGCTCATAACCACAGCGGGGGCACTCGGCTTTTTCGCCATGGGCCAATTGGGGCTTGCGCATCAACAGGTCGCATTCATGACACGCCACCAGATCGCTCAGGGGTAGATCTGACAACCTATCAGTGTCTGACGGATCGGGCATAAACAGCTCTGGCTCAGCTAAGGTGGGGCTATTCTAGTGCTCCGGCTCGAAAATAACTGTGCAAATTTATCACGAGCTTTCGCAGACTTTTATGACGCGCAAAACAAAACCCCTACCTGCATCAGCAGATAGGGGTTTCGGAATTTAATCTTGACGATGACCTACTCTCACATGGGGAAACCCCACACTACCATCGGCGATGCATCGTTTCACTGCTGAGTTCGG